>JAOUKG010000201.1 GCA_029882725.1 Cyclobacteriaceae bacterium | reverse complement strand
AAAATTACCTGGTATTTCTATAAATGAAGTATAGACAGGAGATTGAGGATTCATATTATTGATAACATGAAGTCCCTCATTGGGCTGATTTATGAATATATAGCCATTTAAATAGTATAATTTACCCGGGTTAACTATTTCTCTTACGGTAGGAGTGTTTTTAATGGCTGCCCGCAAATCTGCCACACTTGTATATACAGGTTCGTAATAAATTATTGACCTGCTATCTGTACAAATATCTGAACATTGCTGAAATCCAAAAGCAAAGAGCAACAGCATCAAAATGAAAAAGACAGGGGAAATTATTTTGTGCATTCTTCCAGTTAAGTAGGTTTCAAAATTTTTCATAATTCAATATTTCTTTAAAGACAACTGGAACAATTGATAAGTTGGAAGTTCCAACAAACTGAAATAAATTATTTCTTATTGGGAATGTATTTTATTCAGAAAGGAACAAGTTCTAAAACAACTGAAATTTCAGAACCAAATCATTTAAACCCCTCTAATCATCAAAAGTAAAGATAAATAACTTGTCGATATCTATTTTTCGAATTACAAGTTATTTAATCCTGTAATAATACTCTATTCCCATCTGTTATCAAGCGGAAATAAGTCCGGGTTTGGCTAATCAGGAATATTCATTAAAGCCAGACTTTCTGCATCTGTGTAAATTACTTCAAATTTAATATTCAAATCATCTCCTGTTCTTATAGTTCCAAACAGAGCTGTAGGAGGTTTTACATTAAAATCGGTCATTTTTATATTATGTAACCCAGTAAACACAATCCTTTTACTACTAAAATCTGCTGTAACAGTTAATGTTTGATATTTGGTAGTTCCGGCTATAGTTAAATTTCCCGCGGCAATAATTTTATATTTATTATCACTGTTTGATATGGATTTTACCTCTTTTAAAACAAAGGAAATAGTTTTATGTTTATCGGTTTTCATCGCTTTATAACAGATCTCATCCATAGTGGACTTACCACTTTTAAGCGATTCAGTATTCAATTTGAAAACAAGCGATTCAATATTTTTTAATTTTCCATTACTTAGAATAATGGTAGCTTCTCCGACACCAGTATGGGAAATCATTTCCCAATCATGGAGATTAGAAGTACCAAGTACCTCCATATTCAATTTCTCTTTTATTACGAATTTTTGTCCGAAAACAGCAATTGGTAATAATAAAAATACTATATATAAAGCTTTCATGACTGACCTTTTTTGTTCTACTGAATATCGTTCAGAAACAGTTAAAAAAAAATGACGGTAGTCAGATTAAAAACACATTTTGCTCAGGAAGTGATGGTAGAATATCTTCGTGATAAATTGTCTGAATCAGGGTTTGCCTGATTTTAAGATTAACAGGATCGTGATTAGCACTTTTTCCGTTCAAATCAAGGTAGAGATTTAGATTGGGATGAGGATTAATTGAAACATTATCAGACAATTCGAACGAACCCGAAGGGTCGCGGGCAGCGTGAGCCATTATGGATCCATGCCAATTGAAGGTGGGTTTCACGGCCTGGCTGTAACCTCCGTGGCAGGTGGCGAATTTATCGGGTGATTCATGGGTACCTGATTCTTCGTGTTGCGATCCGATCTTGATAATTGATAATGGATAATGGAGAAATGATAATGGATAATGGATAATGGATAATGGATAATGGATAATGGGGCAGAAAGGGAGGTAGTGAGCAATTAGGGTGGAAAAAAGATAAATTATAAAAGATAAAGTTAAAAATGAGAAGGGAAGTGAAAGGTGTAAGGTTTTCAAGGACCGGATGGACATCCGGACCAAATTAGCATGGGGATCAAATTAGCATGTAGGACCGGACGGACGTCCGGACCAAATTAACAGGGGGATCAAATTAGCATGGGGGACCGGATGCACATCCGGACCAAAGCAGAAGGGGAACCAAAGCAGAAGGTGGATCAAATTAGCAGGGGATCAAATTCATACCCCCGGGCTATTGTACGTAAACTTGCGAAATGCTACCCTTCTGTTATCTAATATCCCCCAACTCCATTACCTATTAAAAGGATTCAAAGCAGAAAGTCCTCTTTTAGGGCCCATTTTGTTCATCTGCTTCATCATTTTTTTCATTTCAGAAAATTGCTTCATCAAATTGTTCACTTCCTGTACCGAAGTACCGCTTCCGCCTGCAATTCGTTTTCTTCTTGAACCGTCCAAAATATCGGGATTGGCTCTTTCAACTTTCGTCATCGATTGAATAATAGCCTCAACGGGTTTAAAAGAAGCATCGTCAAGATCCATATTTTTCATGGCTTTCCCCATACCGGGTATCATGCCCATCAAATCCTTGATATTTCCCATTTTTTTGATCTGCTGAACTTGCGAAAGGAAATCATCCAGATCAAATTGATTTTTCCTGAATTTCTTATTTAACCTGTCGGCTTCTTCTTTATCAAATGTTTGTTGTGCTTTTTCTACAAGTGAAACCACATCTCCCATGCCCAGGATACGGCTGGCCATTCTTTCGGGGTGGAATCTATCGATAGCTTCCATTTTTTCGCCCGTACTTACATACTTAATGGGCTTATTAACAATCCTTCTAATGGATAAGGCCGCACCACCTCTTGTATCACCGTCTAATTTGGTAAGTACTACTCCATTAAAATCCAGACGTTCATTGAAAGTCTGGGCTGTATTCACTGCATCCTGCCCCGTCATACTATCTACCACAAACAAAGTTTCCGAGGGTTTCAGGGCATCTTTTAGGGCAGCAATCTCGTTCATCATCACCTCATCTACCGCCAAACGACCTGCAGTATCGACAATTAGAACACTTTTACCTGAATCTTTGGCCGCTTTTACTGCTTTTTTAGCTATATCTACTGCATTTTTATTATCTGGCTCTGCATAGACTTCTACACCAATCTGCTCTCCCAGAACTTTCAACTGGTCAATAGCTGCAGGACGGTATATATCACAAGCAGCAAGCATAACCTGCTTACCTTGAGATTTAAGTAAATTTCCTAATTTTCCTGTAAAAGTGGTTTTACCAGACCCTTGCAATCCTGAAATCAAAATTATAGCAGGAGATCCCGACAATTTAATATCCTCACTCTGACCACCCATTAAAAGGGTAAGTTCGTCGCTGGTGATTTTTGTAAGAAGTTGGCCTGGAGAAACAGAAGTAAGCACATTCTGTCCCATGGCTTTCTCTTTTATTTCATCTGTAACTTCTTTGGCTACTTTATAATTTACGTCAGCTTCTACCAAGGCCCTACGAATCTCCTTAATGGAGGCTGCAACGTTTATTTCTGTTATCTTGGCCTGCCCTTTCAGGTTTTGGATGGCCTTCTCTATCTTTAAACTTAAATTATCAAACATGTCTTTTGAAATTGAATTGCAAAAATAATAAAATTACAATAAACGATAGGTATTGTTTTACGGGTATCTGTTACCAAATTTTAAATAGATCCCTAAAAAACACATAATAAAACCCATAATACTATTTCGCCATCCTAAGGCACTTTTTTTATCGATAAAATATCACGGGGTAAACTTCGCCTTTTTTAAATAGATTTTTTTCAGAGGGTAACTCCAAAAAACCATCTGCATCTACCAAATTGGCATGGTCACCAGAGCCATGGCCCGGAATAGGGTGTGCAATTATTTTCCCATCCGGACTGCAGGTAATTTTTACCTGAAGAAAATAGGTTAAATCGACAGAAAACTCAAAGTCCTCACCCAAAACAGCGTATTTTTTCGATGGAAACACATTTTCACATCCAAACAACCAGGGTAAAACATATTTATGAAAACACATAAATGTGGAAACTGGATTCCCCGGTAATGCAAAAACTACCGTATTCCCCCCTTTACCAAACCAAAAGGGCTTTCCTGGTCTTTGTTTAACCTTATGAAAAAGTTTTGAAATTCCTGCATTTTCCAAAATCTCCGGAACATAATCTTTTTTTCCCTTTGAAACGCCTCCGGTAAGAAAGACAACATCATACTTTTCAAGTATCGCTGTCATTTTAATTTTCATAGTTTCCTGCACATCGGGCAAATGCTCCAAATCTGCCGAAAAACCATTTTTCTCCAAGGCCGATTTTAATGCAGGCGAATTAGAGCTTCGTATTTGAAAAGGTTCTGGAATCTGACTGATTCCAACCAACTCATCGCCGGTGGATACAATACAGATAGAAGGTTTGGCATATACCATTACTTCCGGCTTCCCCACAGTTGCCAAAACAGCAATTTCAGCGGGGCTTATTTTTGTGAAAGCACTTATGATTACATCTCCTTCCCTTCTGTCGGAACCTTGATGATGTACATTCAGTTTTTTCTGAACATCCTCAATATTCACTGTTGCTGTACCATTTTCTATTGTTATATCTTCATACCTCAAAACAGTATCTGTACCTACAGGTAAAATACAACCCGTCATCACTTCCACACAATTGGCCTGGTCTGTTAAAGTCTTTACCGGCTCTCCTGCATATTGTATGCCCTGAACAGCAAAGGAACGAGCCCCCTTTTTATAATTTTCATATGAAATTGCAATTCCATCCATGGTCACCCTGTCATAAGGCGGAAAATCCCTGTCGGCCTTGATATCTTCGGCCAATACTCTTCCTAAAGCATTATCAATATTGACTTTTTCCAAAGGCCAGTCTCTTTTTTCCTTTCTTATTATTTGAAATGCTTCTGTTACAGTTATCATATTGTGCTAATAAATTTTAATTTGGCCTCAATTTAGTAATTTGTATTTATTATTATGAAAGGGTTAATACTAAAAGGTGGAAAAAGCAGTAGAATGGGCCAGGACAAGGGCCTCATGAAATACCATGGTACTACTCAAATATCTCATCTATATACCCTTTTATCAAAATATTGCGACGAAATCTTTGTTTCAGTAAAAAAAACAGACCCCAATATAAAATTCAAACAAATTGAAGATCAATACACTTTCGAATCTCCCCTAAATGGAATTGCAAGTGCTTTTAAAGAGCACTCCAACGATTGCTGGCTAGTGGTTCCCTGTGATATGCCGGAAATTGACGATAACCTGCTAACCTATTTAATAAATAATAGAAAAGAAAAAACAGAGTTCACTGGCTTTTATGACTCAGAGGGCACTTTACCAGAGCCACTTATTGGACTTTGGGAGGAACATAGCTATTCAAAAGTTTTTGACTTTATCAAAAAAGAAACAAGTCCCAGAAAATTATTAAAAACCTTAACTACAAATTTATTGGTGATGCCCGAAAATCACTATCATACAAACATCAACACACCCGAGGACGCCAGAAATTTTAAAAAGTCATTACAGAAAAAATAGACTTTATTTTACTGGAATAAACACCTCTCCCATCATACATCGTACACTGCCTCCTCCTAGTTTCTCAATGGTAGGAATGGGCGTATGAAGGATTTTTCCATGCTTTTCAAGTTGTTTTATCTGGCCCTTATCCAAAGATTGATAAGCAGCCTCAGACATAACCACAAACCTCTCCCCTTTTTTATTTCTTACCTGAAGCATATTTCCTGCAAATTGATCTCTTTGATCTTCAGAAATAAGAATTAACTCTTTTCCCGTATTTTGAAGAGAATCCAGCACTTCTTTTTTCTCTTTTTCATCATCAATGCAATCTGCGCAAATCACCGAAAACTTCTCTCCCAGGCACATCATTACGTTGGTATGATAAATAGGAAGTCGCTGCCCATCATAAGATTGACAGGCTGTAAAACTAATTATTCGAAACCCGGTTTCCTTAGCAAATTCCGTAAGTACGTCGGGATGAGTTCGTTCTGAAATGGCAGCATACGCCACATAATTTATTCTATCCAGAATCAAACTTCCTGTACCTTCCAAATATTTACCTTCTTTTTCGAAATGCTCAAATGTTTTCACCCTGAGCATTACATCATTTCTTTTTGCTATATCCTTTAAAATATCCTC
>JAOUKG010000200.1 GCA_029882725.1 Cyclobacteriaceae bacterium | reverse complement strand
GAAACCCTAAAACGACTTAGTGACGATTTGGGTATAAATTATGTTTTTAAAGCCTCTTTTGATAAGGCCAATCGTACTTCTGCCGGTTCTTTCAGAGGTCATGGGTTTGACGAGGGGTTGAATATCTTAAGAAAAATAAAGGAACAGGTGGGAGTGCCAATAGTAACGGATGTCCATGAAACTATTCAAATGAAAGCCGTGGCAGAAGTTGCGGATGTAATACAAATCCCGGCATTTTTATGCAGACAAACAGATTTATTGATTGCTGCAGGTGAAACACAACGAACTGTGAATGTAAAAAAGGGACAGTTTATGGCTCCTGAAGACATGGAGTATGCAGTTTCAAAGATTTCAGGCACTGGAAACAATAAAATAGCATTGACTGAAAGGGGAGCTTCTTTTGGATACCATAATTTAGTGGTTGATTTCAGGTCTTTACCCGTGATGAGAAATTTTGCGCCTGTAATTTTCGATGTAACACACAGTGTTCAGCAACCCGGTGGTGCCGGAGGGAAGTCGGGAGGACAAAGAGAATTTGCCCCTTATCTTGCAAGGGCCGCTGCGGCCACAGGTGTTGATGGGTTCTTTATAGAAACCCACCCTAATCCGGAAGTTGCATTGAGCGATGGCCCCAACATGATTCCATTGAATGAAATGAAAGGATTTCTGCAAATGTTATTGAAATATTGGAATATATCGTCGTAGAGGCAGATTATATCTGCCCCAAACCTACCACTGATTGCATCATACACTATAAAACCTATCCAAGATTTCATAGTGTATGATGCAATCAGATTTGTATATTTATAGGATAGGTTTTTAATAGTTCCTTAATTTTTAAAAGTATGAATAAGCATTTATTTACCCTTATCGGTCTTTTTTTTATTCAAGCGTGCACTCAACTCCATGAACATTTACCTATAAAGCAGCAAAATGTAACTTCCGAATTTGGAGCCGTTTCCACAGCACATCCTTTAGCTACAGCCGCCGCCATACAAATCCTCGAAAGTGGAGGTAATGCCGCTGATGCAGCGATTGCCGCTGCCTATACACTGGCAGTTGTAGAGCCCAGTATGAGTGGTTTAGGAGGAAGGCTACAATGTATTATTCGTACCTCAGACGGGACCATTGCAGGAATTGATGCAACAACACAAGCCCCGGCCGAATATGATCCCCTTTCAGCAACTCAGGCACGTGAAGGTTATCCTGTTATTGGAATCCCTGGTGTGGTACGGGGATTAAAAAAACTTAGGGAAGATTATGGTTCACTGGCTCTTTCTACTTTGATCGAACCTGCAATAAAACATGCTGAGAATGGATTTAATTTGTTGGAATTAGAATCAAAAAGACATGCCTTTGCGATTGATGCAATTAGAAATTACTCTGGAACAAAACAAAAATTCCTTCATGGAGATACTACCTATCTGGAAAATGAGTTGTTCATACAGAAAGATCTGGCCAATACTTTACGTATTATTTCAGAAAAGGGTGAAGATGATTTTTACCAGGGATCTATTGCCGAAAAGATAATTGCCGATTTGAAAGCCAATGGAAGTACTATTTCAGCTACCTCTCTAAAAAACTATAGAGCAGAGGCATCCAAAATTGTCTCTACAAAGTACAGAGACACAGAGGTACATAGCCTTTACATGCCTTCTTATGGGGCGATTACTTTGGAAATATTAGAGTTGTTGAATCGTACAGACCTATCAGTAATTGATGAAGCTGAATGGGCCAAATGGATTTATATGACTCAAAAAAGAAGTTATGAAGACAGAAAGGCTCAAAAATCAGATTCTATGGCCAATGTGATTCTTAGCAAAGCTTATCTCGATACCGTGTTTACTAACTTAAAGTATAGTTTCAATAAACCTTCAAGTGATACTTTAAGCCTTGATGGGCATACCACACATCTTTCAGTAATTGATAAAAATGGAATGATGGTTTCTCTTACCCAATCGCTGGGCCCTAATATGGGGAGTAAAGTAGTTACACCTACCTTAGGATTTTTATATGCAAGTACTTTAGGAGGCTATTTAGGTGAAATGCAACCCAATGAAAGAGCCTCTTCACACATAAGTCCCACCCTGGTAATCAGAGGTGGAGAGCCTTACATTGCATTAGGAGCAGCCGGGGGCAGTAGGATTGTGCCTGCAATTGTTCAAGTGTTAAGCAGGGTGATAGACCGTGGCATGACCATTGAAGAAGCTTTGGCTGCAGGCAGGGTTTATGCTGATGATACAGTTATGCTGTATGAGGATCACGAGGATGTTTTATGGTCTGCAGACACCTGGAGTAAACTGAGAGAGTCTGGTATAAATCTTGAAAAGGTGGAAGGTAGCGGCCGTTTTGGTCGTGTACATTTAGTGATGTATCATGAGGGTGTTTTCAAGGCTGGAGCAGATCCAGATTGGGAAGGAAGTGCCGATAGCCCGGAAAATTAATCCGGGTTAAATTTTTGAACACTAATTTAACAACCTGAAAAGTTGAATCATCGGAATAGGTATAGGTATTAATTCTCCCTGGACGGCCAGACCAGCAAATCCAAATTGAAAAGCTTTATAAGAACCATTTTGCCAACGAATACTTGGTAATAAAACAGCATAGCCCTCGTTGTTGGCACTTGCCGGTACAATAAAAGAGTCAAAAACCAGACTGAAATTTTTACTTACTTTTTTCAAACCACCTACAGAAACCAAAAACCTTCCTTAGTTATTGGAGTTTACAAAATAGAATCATACCCAAATGAAAAATTTATGTTTGATTTCCGAAAGTCATTGTAATAAAAGGAAGTAGTATTCCAAAATCCGGTCTGATCCAGGACCCTGTTCCTGCAAGAAGTCCTACTACAAAATGTGTATTACTGCTTAACTCAAAACTATATTTTGCCGAACCAATTAATGAAAAGAGTTAATTCAATTGATAAGTTCTTTTAGTACTTCATATAATACCTTTGCTCCATTTTCAATATCTTTTTCAGTACTGAATTCTTTTGGGTTATGGCTCAAGCCATCTTTGGAGGGAATAAAGATCATGGCTGAGGGGCACACTCTTTGCATCATTTGTGCATCGTGCCCTGCGCCACTGGTCATTTCTGTACAAGTTAGCCCAAGTTCACTTGATTTTTTAGAAATCAGTTCTACAATCTTTTCTGAAAATTGAACAGGTGTAAAACGCACAAGTTCCTTTTTTTCAAAAGTGACACCTTCCTTTTTAGTTATTTTTGATACATAAGCATCAAAATCATCCTGAAATTTCCCTAGTTTTTTCTCTTTGGGATGTCTGATGTCTGCGATGATTCGCACTGTTTCTGAAGTAGCATTAATTTGTGAGGGAGATAACTCACAAACACCAACAGTTCCCACACCTTTGTGTTTTTTAGCAAGTTTACGAATCTGTTTTATCATACAACCTGCAACAAAACCAGCATCATTTCGCATGGACAAGGGGGTTGTACCCGCATGGCTGGCCTTACCATGTAAAATATATTCTGTCCAATAAATACCCTGAAGTTGAGACACAGCTCCAATATTTATCTCTTCACTTTCCAGTATAGGGCCTTGTTCAATATGGATTTCAATATAGTTTTCAATATTTACGGTGCCCGGTATTTCTTTACCTAAATACCCTATTTCTTTCAAACATTCTTTTATGGTTTTTCCATCGTTTGTAGCTTTAATTTTCCAGGCTTCCTCAACGTCGATTCCTTTCGCAAAAGCGAGACTTCCCATCATATCAGGGGTAAAACGCACACCCTCTTCGTTGGTAAAATTGATTAGGATAACAGGCTTTTTAGGTTTTATTCCATTTTCTTTGAGTGATTGGATTACTTCTAGAGCTCCTATCACCCCAACGGGTCCGTCGAAATTACCACCTTCTTTTACCGAGTCAAGGTGTGAACCAATGGCAATACCCGGTGTGTCACTTTCACCCCAAATTCCCATCATATTACCCATTTGGTCTATTACCACCTTTAATTCCAATTCCTCCATCCATTTTTTAAGGAGATCTCTTGCGGCCTTGTCTTCTTTGCTTAAAGCCAAACGTGTTATTCCTCCTTTAGGTAATTTCCCGAACTGCGATAACTCTTCAATTCTGCTACTTAATCGTTCACTATTAATCATATGCGAAGTTACAATTCTTTATGGAATACTTGTTTTTACCTGTTAAACAATTTTATATCTTAGTGCAGCTAAATACATTGTCTGCTATGAAAAATTTCAACATTTTATTTTTTGTTATTTTACTATCTATAACCGGCTATTCGCAGGATAGAAAATTGGAGGCCGATGCCTCCGTTACCACCAAAGGTGAAGTCGTGATAAAAGGAAAAAGAGTGCCTTATACAGCGACAACAGGCACACAGCCGGTTTGGGATGAATCGGGCAAGGTGATTGCCTCTCTTTTTCATACTTATTATGAAAGAACCGACGTAACAGACAGAAGTACCAGACCTCTGGTTATTTCTTTTAATGGAGGTCCCGGTTCTGCATCTGTATGGATGCATATTGCGTATACAGGTCCTAAAATATTAAAAATTGACGACGAAGGTTATCCTGTTCAACCCTATGGAATAAAAGATAACCCGAATAGTATCCTGGATGTAGCTGATATAGTATATGTGAATCCCGTTAACACAGGGTATTCCCGGATATTGGATCCTGAAGCAAACAGATCAATTTTTTTTGGTGTAAATGAAGATATTAAATATTTGGCTGAATGGGTCAATACCTTTATCACCCGAAAAAACAGATGGCTTTCGCCGAAATACCTTATCGGGGAAAGTTACGGTACTACAAGAGTAAGTGGTTTGGCCAAGGAACTTCAAAATTCACAATGGATATTTCTGAATGGGGTAGTTTTAGTTTCCCCTACCGATCTGGGAATAGAGAGAGAGGGGCCTGTAAGTTATGCTCTCGATCTTCCTTATTTTACAGCTACAGCATGGTATCATAAAAAATTAGTACCAGAACTTCAAAATAAAGATTTGGATGAAATTTTACCCTTATCCGAGGAGTATGCTGTAAATGTTCTTTTGCCCGCATTGGCAAAGGGAGGTTTCTTGCCCGATGGTGAAAAACAAAAGATAGCCGAAAAGATGTCTTATTATTCAGGTATAGATAAAAAAGTGTTTTTACAGCACAATTTAAGTCTTCCGGTTTCTTACTTCTGGAAAGAATTGTTACGGGAAGATGGATTTACAGTGGGTAGATTGGATTCACGTTATACTGGTATTGACAAAACTGATGCAGGAGACAGACCCGATTATAATTCGGAGTTGATTGCCTGGGAACATTCATTTGCCCCGGCAATTAATTATTATATTCAAAACCACCTTAATTATAAGACGGAGATAAAGTATAATTTATTTGGACCCGTACATCCCTGGAATAGGGAAGGAGACACCACTGGAGATGATTTACGATTGGCTATGGCCGAAAACCCCTATTTGCATGTTATGATACAATCGGGTTTTTACGATGGAGCCACCCAATATTTCAATGCAAAATATACCATGTGGCAATTAGACCCCAGTGGAAAATTAAAAGATCGGTTGCGATTTGAAGGATATCGAAGTGGCCACATGATGTATTTACGCAGCGAAGATTTAAAAACAGCCAACGATCACCTACGGGATTTTATAAAAAAATCGACATTTACCAACGGCACACCCGCAAAATATCGGTAGGGGCAACCCTTGCGGTTGCCCCGGTTGCGGCCCTGTTGTGGATGACCGCCCCGGTTGCCCCGGTTGCGGCCCTGTTGTGGATCACCGCCCCGGTTGCCCCACCGCCCGGCCATCCGGGTTGCCCATTCCAACACAGTAGGAATGCCATCAATTTAATTCGAAATGGCTGTTATTTATTTGTGTAAATAATATTGAGTAACAATTATTACAAATAATATTGAAATATATTACTATTTTACAGGATGGCATTAACT
>JAOUKG010000199.1 GCA_029882725.1 Cyclobacteriaceae bacterium | reverse complement strand
ACCACCCGTGGATTCATAAAATTGGTCACCTAGAAACAAAGCGAGATCTGGCTTGTGCTTCAGTACATTTTCCGGAATTTCCTGATCGGGAAAACCATGATCAGCATTACAACTGAATACTGCAGTTTTTAAATTATTTAAATTGGAAGGAGCTATATGTATGGTCCCTTCATAAAAGTATTCCTCTGTTTTAGTAGCCAACGGAATAGTGAGTTTTATCCTGTATTTAAGGTCTGTTTCCTCCGAAAAGTTTTCTATTCTAAATGCGGCTATTCTTGCCATGGGGTGTATGGTTACTGTTTGTTCTGTACTCCAATTCCCGCGAAAGAATTGTAGCTCGGCTTTATGGCCTTCAATCTTTTCTAATGGCGCCAATTGTGCGTTTAGTTTTAGAATGTTGTTATGAAGGGTGTATTGTGCGAAACATATCGGACCGAAAGTTTGAGAAGGGCGAATAGTGAGTTTTTCGCCCTCTAATGTAAAATATGAGAAGGAAACAGAAGGCATTTCAGATTTTTCGAAATGGCTGTATAGTGCAAGGTTTCCGGTAACCTCCTCATTGCTATATGTTTTTTTTGACTCAAAAGAGAGTTCAATCTCTTTAGTAGTTGAGGTGGAAATACTTAGTCGAATTTTAAATTGATCTTCTTTTGGAACAACTTCCAATTGTAGATCTATTGGATTGTTAAGATCTATTTTCGATTCATGGATCTCATCACCAATAAAAGGAAACCCTTCCATATTCACACCGGCTATGAGTCCTTTTCCAAATACAGCAGACGACTGATAATTTTCAAACCTTCCTTTTGCCCCAATCATAAACCCCACCTGATTAAGTAATGGGTTTTCCTGGTTCCGGTTAAGAATTTGAATCTGGGTTTTGATTTTATAGGGCTTAATTAACTTATTTGCCTGGGCAATAAGAATTTGTAAGTTCCTGTTTGGTTCTGAAACTCTGCACACTGCCTTGCCATTTTCGATAACCCAATCTTGCAGCCTGTTTCCCCAGAACTCAGGACCAATCCATTCCATATTAGGCCAGTTTTTCCATTGAGTTTCAAATTTGTTAACCTCATTTTCATCCGGGGAAAAGGGGGATAAACCATGGCAGGAACTTAATAAAGCAGGAGTTATTGCTCCCAGGGATATTTTTTTTATTGATTCTCTTCTGTTCATAAAATTTTATTGTATAAACGGTTATAGCAAGCAGGGTAATCAATGGTAAGTTGGTAAAAGTTATGTAAAGATGCCAATTATTTTAAAGGCCATTCTCATTCAGTTCCGCACCAGCCCCAAACGTCGTAACTTTAAAACGAGTGGGAGTTAATCCGGAATCAATGCCGTTAGGTTAAACAAGTCATACGCATGAACAAAGTTCTGGTATTTCTACTTTGTTTATGACCCCCGTAGGGTGGTCACCCAATAGTAACACGGTGTCGGCAGCCGATTAGGCCGAAGACGCGGTGAAAAATGAGCAAGCGGTTTGCCGCTCACGGTTAACTGTTTGCTGGCAATACGCCTCCGATCGAAAATCTTCGAAAACGTACACTTTTTTTGCCTGGTTTTAATCTTTTCCCTGACACCAAGGACTTTTGAGGACAAATCTCCTTCCTTTTTACAAATAAAAAACGGCCCCATCCGGGGCCGTATATAATTTTATCCTTATTAAAAGACTAAAAAGGGAATGTTCTATTTAATTGCTTTTTTTCAAGCCATTTCTAATGAGAAAATCATCTTTGGCTTCTTTATAATACTCAACCTCAGGGGCCAATGCAATAGCCTCCTCATAACTGGTTAAAGCATCAACCAATAAATTGTTATCTTCATAAAAACCAGCAAGGATATATTTGTTGAGCGCGGTTTTTTCATTCACATCCGTCATCAATTCGTTTAATCCTTGTTTAACCTGTGCCTTTTTATCTTCTTTTACTTTTTTAATAGGAATGACTTCAGATTTAACATCCTCATCATCTGCAGTACTGATAGCCAAAAGAATTACATCATTGTTCTCTATTTTGTTATCAGTTAAATCAAGTTCATAATAGGTGTTGGTAGTTTCTTCTGAAAGAAGATTGTCGCCAAACATATTGGATAGATTTACTTTATAAGTAACGTTGTCTCCTTCAACGGGTTCCCAGCTAATGATGGCTGTTTGACCGTATATTTGAACAGATTGTGGAAGATAAACATTTATGGATGCACTTGTAAGAGCACGGTGTACAGCTCCGGTGGCACTTAATCTGTTTTTTTGCCCCTCTGCTGTCATTTTACTCGCAAGGTAATCTGCATATTTGCCACCTACGCCAGATCCTTTAGGAACTTTTGCTTCCAATTCCGAAATTTTATAGGTTCCGGCATCCCGAACTTCTATGGTTTTGCCTGCAGCATGCATAAGACCTATATATGCGTTTGCGGAAACTTTTATCATATCAGTACTCTTCAAAGTGGAACCGGTTTTTAATGGAGCCCATGTTTCACCGGTTTTTACCTGATTGGTTCCTTTATTTGCTAAAACTTTAAATGCATAGCTTTGAGCAAAAGTATTTAGCCCAAAAGCAATCATTGTGATCGTTAAAATAGTTCTTAGAGTTTTCATTTTTCCCTTTTTTTAAATCTTTGGCTTACCAATATATACTTAATCTCGTTGAATAGTAAACAATTGCCGTCTTGATTCTTTCCGGAATAGATTTTTTACTACTCCATAATAAACTTCTAGCCCGTCTCCTGCCAAAGCTATTCCCGCCATTGCCACTGTCAAATTTAATTTAAAATTAAACAAATGAAAAGCGTAAATCATAAAAGCTACCAAAATGGCCAGTTCAATGATCTGCATAATTTTAGTTAAACCGTCGTACCATCGTGGCAAATGCCTGTATATCCAACTGAAGAATACAACGTTCAAAAAGCATACCAAAAACCCAACAATAAAACCTATTGACTCATTCCAGGTGTCTACATAGTCTCCTTTGAGTATCATGGAGACTATATTGGCATGGATAACTGCTCCGTACATATCGGGATTGGTTTTTCCCGCATAGTTTTTATTTAATGGAGTGAAAAATTTATCGTCCCAGGAGGTATCAAAAAAGCTTTCCCCTAAAAAGCCAAAAATCACAATTTTATCTTTGATCATTTCAGGTGCGAATTCTTCATTCAATACCTGATCCCAATCCAGTGCATAGTAACTCGTAGGATAATTGGTCCTTCCAAAAAAATCGACCACATTTCCTCTATAGTTTATAGTTTCCCAATCTTTACCTCTCGAAATTAATTTTTCAGCTGTTTTGGGGTTGTACTGATTGGCAATTTCAAGTGCAAACGCATTATAGAGCTTCCCGTTTACATCCCTTTGAGGAGGGAATGCCCTGCATGCCTTAAAATCATCCTGATATTCTGCCTCTGTTTCTAAATTCGCAAATGCGAAGGTAACTCCCTGACTCAAATAGGGGGCCGAAAACGACATGCTGTCGTACAAATCAATGCCGGGGCTCGCTTCAAATAAACTGTCTGTTTGAAGCAATTTACTGATCATCACCAGTTTTTTTGTATTGGATATAGCACTAGCTAGAATAGAGTCTCCTTCGGGATCTTCTGGGTGTAAATCCAAAAAATCGAAATCAAATGCCACTACAGCAGGGTGATATTGATTAATGATATTCAGTTGATGACCAATACCACTTCTTGGTAGGTTGCCAATATTAATTACAACCACATTGGTATCAATCTCAGGTTCTTCCCGAAGTTGGGAAAAAACCAGGTCAGTCATTTCCATATCAGACAGAGCCTGACCAATGGGGTCAAAAGCATTAAAAATAGGTAAATTTCCAAGGCCTACTATTCCACCCATCAGTGCAAATATAAAAGCAGTACCCAGAACGTTATCCAGCCAAATTTTTTTCCACTTAGACATTTTTAAGATTTTGTTGAATATTAAATAACGCAATAATTATTGTTATATTCAATTTTTAAAATAGTAAAGACCATTGAATACAAATAATTACGATACGGGTTGGGCAGATTTGATTAAAAAAGGTGACCGACGGGCATTAAGTAGGGCTATTACTCTGGCGGAAAGTTCAAAAAATGAAGACAGGCAAATTTTACAACGTTTGTTCGAAGGGGAGATGCCTAATGAAAATACATTCAGAATTGCTGTTTCAGGCCCGCCGGGTGTAGGGAAAAGTACCTTTATTGATCATTTTGGAGCTTCTTTGGCCGAAAATAATAATGTAGCGGTTCTTACTATCGACCCTTCAAGCCCTCGTTCCGGAGGAAGTATTTTAGGTGATAAAACCAGAATGGAACAGCTCTCTATGTTACCAAATGTATACATAAGGCCCTCTCCGGGAGGAAAAGGTTATGGTGGGATCAGTCCTTATTCATCTGATGTGATCCGTTTATGTGAAATGGCAGGGTACAACATTATTATATTAGAGACTATTGGCGTGGGGCAGTCGGAAACATTGGCGAGGCAACTTACCGATCATTTTGTGCTGTTACTTTTAGCGGGCGGGGGCGATGATTTGCAGGGAATCAAGCGGGGTATTATGGAATTGGCAGATACTTTTGTTTTCAATAAAGCTGATAATACTCCTGAAAATGTGATGAAAAAGGCACTCTCCGATTTAAATACCGCTTTGCATCTCTTGAGGAGTGAAGAAACAAAACCGGGAGTGTTTTCTGTATCGGCATTGAATAAACTGGGAATGAAAGCGGTGGAATCTCATATCATGGAAGTGATGAATAACGAGAAAAATACAACACTTTGGAAGGCCAGAAGGGTTAGGCAGGATGTGGCCAGATTTCAATTTTTAATTGAACAAGAAATGCTACGGTTGGTATATTCTGAAGCAAAATTGAAAGACAAGTATATAAATTTGGAATCAGAAGTGTTTGCAAGTAAACTATCTGTAAATCAGGCAGTGGAAAAATTTATGAAGTATTTCAGGGAATTCGGAAAAAAGTAAGGTGCCAACCGTTTTTTATATATTTTCGCAGTTAAATGAAAAATAGCTTTTTACTTGTATTTATAGTGTTGTGGGGGTGTACCTTTCCCCGAAAGGGCGAGGTACATAACGAGAAGTTGATCGTGATTGAAGAAATAAATCCCGAGTATGCCTCGGGGTTTAAGTTATATAAAACAGATCAGGGTATCTTGCTCGAAGTGTTGAAACCCTATGTTGGGGCAACTTCTTCCCTGAAGTATTTGTTTGTTTCCAAGATTTCCCGGGCTGGTGATAGTACTTTTCAAAGTGACAGCATAACGGTTATTCAAGTCCCGGTACAGTCAATAATTTGCACGTCAACTAGTCATATTCCTTTGTTGACATATCTGAATGAGCAGGAGAAACTCGTTGGATTCCCTAATACCGAATACATAAGTAATAAAAAAATGCGTGCCCGTATTGATGAAGGGTTGGTTACAGACGTAGGGAGTGCAGACCAGTTGAATACAGAGAAAGTAATGGGCATTTCTCCCGATTTAATTATGGCATACAGTGTAAATGATTTGCAGTCGGTGAGTAGGTTGGAGCAATATGGACAGAAGGTGTTGGTTAATTCTGATTTTTTAGAAAAAACCCCTTTGGGCAGATCGGAATGGATTAAAGTGGCCGGATTGCTTTTTGGTAAATATGAAATGGCCGACAGTATATTTCAACAAATAAGGGATGAGTATAATAAGTATAGACTGCCCGTTGCAGAGGGCCCATGTGCATTTAGCGGGAGTGTTTATGGCGATGCCTGGTTTATGCCGGGTGGACGAAATGGTGGGGCTAAATTGTTGCAGGATGCCGGATTTCAATACGACTGGGGGGGTAATGAGGAGGAAGGCCACTTAAAACTAGGCTTTGAGAGGGTTTTTGAAAAGTCGGGAGATTGTGATTTTTGGATAGGACCTTCTCCTTTTAAAACCTTGAATGATTTAGGTGAGGCGGATCAGCGGTATCAGAA
>JAOUKG010000198.1 GCA_029882725.1 Cyclobacteriaceae bacterium | reverse complement strand
ATGCTTTTTATTTAATATTTCAGTATATTCATCAGTCTTATGAAACAGCGGTTTTTCGATATAAAATCTGCTATTAAAGCCATCGTTAAATACGATGATGTGGGTGCCTTTGAGTTTATTTTCAATTCCTTTTATGAAAGACTATTTAGGATTGCCATTTTTTATCTTAAAATTAAGGAACAAGCCGAAGATGCCACTTCAGAAGTTTTTTCAAAATTGTGGGAAAAAAGAAAAACACTGAATGGAATTAAGAGTCTGGACAAGTATTTATTTACAATGTGCAGGAATCAGTGTATTCAAAATATAAGAAACAGACGGCATCTCGATTTTGATAACTTTAAGTTGGAATTCAATCAACAATTGGTAATTGACACCCCCGAATCTCAGATAATAAGTAAAGAGTTTGTCGCGTTTTTTAATGAACATATCAACAAACTTAGCCCAAAATGCAGACTGATATATCTCATGGTTAAAGATGATGGGTTAAAATACAAAGAGGTTGCCCACTTGCTAAATATCTCCCAAAAAACAGTTGAAAATCAAATGTCCAAAGCTTTGAGTCAAATTAGGAAATCCATTAAATCCTATCGTGTTTGTCAGGCCAAAGAGGAACAAAAAGAATTTTTTTAACTTTTAATGAAATAACTACATTTTTTTCTAATTATTTCTGAACATTCTGAAATATAAAGTAGGGGTTTTTATGTTCTGGCGCGTCTTTATTAAAATCAAAAATCTGGATATATACAATTGGGTTTAAAACATCAATTGATATTTTTTCTTTTTAAATCTGAAGTAGCTCTCATATTGTATCATCCAGGCACTCTAAAGTTGAGTTGAATGTCAAAAAAAATAAACAGGATATTGGCAAACCACCTTTCGGGAGAAGCTTCCACGGATGAATGTGGATTGCTCGTTCAATGGCTTTACAGCAGTAAGAAACACAGGGAAGAGTATGATAAAATTGCATTGATTTTTAAACATACAAAAGGAAAGGGAGATTCGGATCCGGGCAAAATATTTGAAAATCTGTTACTAAAAACCACCTCCCACGGGAACAATGGAAATCAAAATAACAACAACAATAACACTTGTAAATTTATTACAGGAGTGGCTGCGTCGATGCTTATAGCCTTAATAATGAGAAAGTGTTTTGAGTTGGCCGGGAATTTTCTTTCGGATTTCAGTTTAAAAGAAAATAAAATGACAACTATTTTAAATTACCCTAAAATTTAATGCCTATGGAATAAAAAAGCAACAAAAAAATTGCCGGCAACCTAAATCACCGGCAAGTGTTTTTTATGGTGTAGAGTGACAAATTTGGCGATATGCAACTCGCACCAAAATACGTTTAAGTTGAATTATTATAACCTAAACATACCAAATATATGAAAAGTAATATACTACAATTATTTAATATGGCTTTAAAGCTTACATTAGGGATGGTCCTTACCTACATACTATCTCTACCCATGGTGGCTTTTGGCAGCACAGGATTGGCCCATAAGAACATCAGTATAACGAAAAATTACATTGATCTTGGGTTCGGTAATTCAAAAGTATATGTTTTAGCACAAGCACTTCAAGTGAATGGTAAAGTAATCTCCAGTGAAGATAAAAAGCCCATTCCTGGAGTAAACATAATAATTAAAGGAACCACCAGAGGAGTTACAACCGATGCAGAAGGGAATTTTCGAATTGAAGTACCTGATTCCAAATCTGTTTTGATATTTAGCTTTATAGGTTTTACTTCACAAGAAATTGAAGTAGGCAATCAAACAACGATTAACCTTACTCTGGAAGTTGATATTACTCAACTTGAGACCGTGGTAGTAATAGGTTACGGAACTCAAAAGAAAAGTGATCTTACCGGAGCGGTCTCCTCAATTAGTGAAGAAGACATGAAAGCCACAATTGTCAATTCGTTTGATCAGGCATTACAAGGTAGAGTAGCAGGCGTTCAGGTTTTTCAAAACTCTGGTCAACCAGGAGGTGGTGTATCCATCAGGATAAGAGGAGTAAATTCCATTAATTCTTCAGCAGAACCATTGTATGTTATTGATGGGATCCCCATAAGTGGTGCAGCAAGCGGAACGGCTGTTGGATTTGATTGGTCTGGTGGTGGAAACGGACAAACAGCTGTAAGCGCATTGGCTACAATCAACCCTGCTGATATCATTTCAGTAGAAGTGCTTAAAGATGCTTCCGCAACAGCAATATATGGATCCAGGGGATCTAATGGAGTGGTACTAATCACAACCAAAAAAGGAAAATCGGGAGAATCCAAATTTGAATACGACACCTATTTGGGCTTGCAACAACCTAGTAGGCACATGGATGTAATGAACCTGAGGGAATATGCAAGGTATTCAAATGAAATGGTGGAGTTGGGTTGGGCAACCCAAAGAGATGAATTTTTAGATCCTTCTTTATTGGGTGAAGGAACAGATTGGCAAAAAGAAGTCTTTAGAAATGCAAGAATACAAAGCCACCAGTTAACTGTTTCAGGGGGTAATGATAAAACAAAGTATGCAATAACCGGTGGATATTTTAATCAGGAAGGTATTGTGGTAGGTTCCTGGTTCGACAGGTATTCAACAAGACTAAACCTTGAAACTGAGGCTAAACCATGGCTCAAAATAGGAAACAATTTAATGATAACCAGTACGAGAGAGAGGATTACACTAAACGACTCTGACGATGGTGTGATAGCAGCTACTCTTACTCAGGCGCCGGATATTCCCGTAAGGTTTCCCGATGGTTCCTGGGGAGGTCCGTATCTAACTGGATTTGGTGTTACTAATCCTGTTGCAATGGCCTTGGAAAAAGACCTTGAGGTAAAAAGGTTAAGACTACTAGCCAACATTTATGCCGATCTGAAAATAAGAGACTTTCTTACTTTTAGAACAGAGGTAGGTACAGATGCTCAAAATATTGACAATTATGCATTTCTTCCTACCTACCAATACGGAACCGTTGTAAATGAGCAAAATAAGTCAAGAAGACAGTTCACGCATACCTCTTTTTGGGTTTGGAAAAATTATTTTACTTTTCAAAAAACCTTTGCTCTTAAACATAACCTGACAGCAATGATTGGGCAGGAAGCACAGGAAGTACAATGGGACGGCCTGCAAGGACAAAGATTGAATTTTGTATCCAACGATATTCAGGAATTAGATGCAGGAGATGCTACAACTGCAACCAATACCGGATGGAAAGGAAGTTCGTCTCTGTTGTCTTATTTTGGCCGCGCAAATTATAACTACGAAGACAAGTACCTCGTTACTGCCACAATCAGAGCCGATGGTTCCTCAAATTTTGGACCTGATAACAAATGGGGGTATTTCCCTTCCTTTGCTTTGGCCTGGAGATTGACTAATGAACAATTTATGCTGGGAGGATTAGGACCCATGAACAACCTAAAACTTCGATTGGGGTACGGGGAGGTTGGAAATCAGAATATTGGAAATTACAGTTATGGCTCTTCATTAAAAACTGCCCCTTCCGATGTGGGAAATGGATTTTTACTTAATAATATTCCTAATTCAGAACTCAAATGGGAATCATCTTCCACTTATAATTTAGGTTTGGATGTTGGGTTCCTTGAGGACAGGATCAATCTTACATTCGATGCCTATCAAAAAGACACACAGGATATGCTGATCACCTCCCCTATTCCAAATTATCTGGGTGGAGGAAGTTGGATGGGAATTGAAGCCCCTTGGGTCAATTTAGGAGAATTGAGAAATAAAGGATTTGAAATAACTCTAAATAGTGTACCTGTTAGTACGAAAGACCTGACCTGGGAATCGGATATTATGATTTCCAGAAATGTGAATGAAGTTATTTCCCTCGGTAATGAATCCCTCTTTTATGACGAAAATGTACAGTGGTTTCATCATGTAACAAGAACTGCCGTAGGAAAACCCGTAGGGCAATTCTATGGTTACATTGTTGAGGGCGTATTCGAAGACAATGCAGACATTGAAGCTCATGCCGTTCAAAATGATAAAGTAGATCGTGTGTCTGGAGTATGGCCCGGTGACCTGAAATTTAAAGACATAAGTGGACCCAATGGAGTTCCCGATGGTGTAATCGATGCCACATACGACAGGACTTATATAGGGAATCCATATCCGGATTTTTCATATGGATGGAACAACGTTATAAGATACAAGGATTTTGACCTGACTATTTATATACAGGGTACCTACGGTAATGACATATATAATTTTACCCGAAGGAATACTGAAGGAATGACTGGTGTATATTCCAATTACCTTAAAACAGTTGATGATAGAGCGACTCTTATTTCTGATGTCCCTAATGCCGACCCCGATGATGTCACGTTATGGTATGTTGAAAACCCCAATACAGATATGCCCAGAGCCATTCCTTCTGATCCAAATGATAACAGAAGGGTTTCGTCGAGATATGTTGAAGACGGCTCCTATTTACGAGTTAAAAACATAGCAGTAGGTTATAATATTCCGAATGATATTATTTCAAAACTGAATATAAGAAGTCTACGTGTCTACTTAAACCTTCAGAACCTGCTAACAATGACCCAATATACAGGCTATGACCCTGAGATTGGCTCTTATAATCAGAATCCTTTATTGACAGGAGTTGACAACGGAAGGTACCCTTTGCCCAGGATGTTCACAGGCGGATTAACTGTCAATTTTTAAACGGGAATAAGATAAAATTTTAATGACAAAAAAATGAAATCTAAATATATACTTCTAATGATGGTAGCCATACTCACTATTCAGTGTAATCAGGAAGAGTTTCTTGACAGGCCCCCGGAAGATGCACTAACTATTGATAATTTTTATCAGTCAAATGAACAAGTATTGGCATCAACAGCTCCATTGTATGGTTGGCCTTGGTTTGAGGCCAATGATAAAGCTTGGTGGGCTATTGGTGAAGGAATGGGCGGTAATCATTATACAAATGATGGCGATATGGGTGAGATGTATGTGTTTGCAGTAAAATCAAACAGCGCCCGCTTAAACGAAATGTGGAACTCTTTGTTCCGCGTTGTGGCCCATAGTAATTCAGTGATCAACAATGTACCTGAAAAATCGGCTGAAGCTGTATCTGATGAAATAAAAAGGCACGCTGTAGCTGAAGCAAAATTCATGAGAGCCACAGCCTATTTCTATCTTGTAAGGCTTTGGGGCCCTATACCCATTATCGAAAACAATGAAGAATTGGTTATTGATTTTAAAGTCCCTAAAAATCCGGAAGAAGACGTATATAAATTCATAATTATGGATTTGGAGTGGGCCATGGAGAATTTACCCGAAACACCTTTGCATACAGGTAGACTAAGTAAATGGTCGGCAGAGGGTATGTTGGCCAAGGTTTACCTCGCCAAAGCGGGATTGGGCCAAAACGGAAGCCGAAAACAACTGGATTTGGACAATGCAAAAACACATGCTGCTAATGTGATTAACAGTGGCCTGATGTTGATGCCTGAATATGGAGACCTTTTCATAACCGAATATGAAAACAGTGATGAATCTTTATTTGCTTTCCAATGGATAGCGTGTCTGGGATGGGGCACTCAAAACACCAATCAGGCATACTGGGCCAAAGATGCAACCGTAACTGGTGTGGGTGATGGTTGGGGTGGTTACATTGGTCCTACTATTGATCTGCAAAATGATTACGAAACTGGTGATAAAAGAAGGTATCATACCATTATGTTGGATGGCGATTATTATCCTAATATAAAATCTACATCCGGAGGATTTACTTATACCCAACAACCCGGTGGAAGTATGAGTGCAAATGCTACTCACTCGGCTGTGAAAAAATATGTAATTGGAAACCCCGGAGACAATGGAGGGCAGGTTTGTTTTATGTCGACAGGTATAAACACGTATGTACTAAGACTTGCAGATGTTTATTTGATTTATGCTGAAGCGGTTTTAGGGAATAGTGCCAATACTAGCGATGC
>JAOUKG010000197.1 GCA_029882725.1 Cyclobacteriaceae bacterium | reverse complement strand
TAATATATCTGCAAAGTCTTCAGGTTCCAGGTGATGATCTATCAGGATTTTTGTGGCTGATGATTCTTTAACATAGCCCCCCAATTCTGCTATTCTGCTTAATCCATTGAAATCAAGGCAGAAAATTAGTTCACTTTTAGCTACAAGATCTTTCGAAGCCTCCTTTGTTTTATCCGAAAAAACGATAACCTCGTCATTACCTGGTAACCAATTAAGAAACTCCGGATAATCGGTTGGAGTAATTACCTGAACGATATGTCCCTTTTTCTTTAAAAATAGTGCCAGTGCCAACGAGGACCCTAAGGCATCAGCGTCAGGCTTTTGGTGTGTGGTAATCACTATTCTTTTTTCCGTACTCAAAAGACGTTTCAATAATGAAACATCCTCCTTTTTTATTCCTTTCTGTTCGAAACTCACGCCTTATTTTATAAAAACAAGTCGCAAAGTTGGTAAGAAATTATATGATTTACAATTTAATAGTATATCATACTTGCAAAGAACAGGGTAATACCTTTCATTACTTATTGAAAATATTATTTAATTTTGCCCTCATATTCAACTAAACAGATAATCGAATGGGAGTAAATACAACATTTACAATGATTAAGCCGGATGCTGTAAGTGCTGGTAATGCAGGAGCTATAATGAAAATAATCCAGGAAGCTGGTTTTAGAATTGTTGCTATGAAAAAAACCAAGTTGTCGTCAGAAAGGGCCGGAGAATTTTATGAAGTACATAAAGAACGTCCTTTTTATGCCGATTTATGTTCATATATGTCTTCAGGAGCAATAATTCCAATGATTCTGGAAAAAGAAAATGCAGTAGAAGATTTCAGAAAATTGATTGGAGCCACTAATCCCAAAGACGCGGCGCCGGGTACTATCAGAGCATTATTCGCAAAATCTATTGAGGCAAATGCAATTCATGGATCTGATTCAGATGAAAATGCACAGATTGAAGGAAATTTCTTCTTTTCTGCTATAGAAAGGTTTTAATTTGTTCCCGCGGTAGGGCCTCAATGCATTGTGGTTCTACCACGGTAATTTTAATAATAAATTTTTCCAGTCATTGGCCACGGCTGTCCATGATCTTGGGGTAGGTTCCCAGTTCTTCCATTTCTTAGTAAGGGAAATATACTCTTTGGGAGAAAGTAAATATTTACCAAATATTTGGCTTAATTGATTTGAAACATTTGGTTTGAACCATTCTACCGGAGTTTTTGAAAACCTGTACAAATAGGGAGGAATACTACTCAAAACAACCGGGATTTTAAATTGAATAGCCTCTTCTGCCGACCTTCCGAAGGTTTCTTCGGTACTTGCTGAAACAAATAAATCTGCACTTTTGTACTCTTTAACTATATCGATTTCGTTTGTTTCCCCCAATAATTCAATCTTTTCACTTAAAAGGTGTTGCTTGATCAGTCTATTTAGATAGGTTACATATTCTTTTTCCCATTGTATACTCCCTGCAATAACCAATCTCCAATTGTTTAGTGTTCGAAATTTCCCCAACGCATGTATTACGGTGTTGTAGCCCTTTCTTTCTATAACACTACCCACCATTAAGATTGTTTTTAACTCATCATTGTAAGTGGCGCGAGGAGTAACAGCGGTGGTACCCGGGGTAATCAATTCAGAATTCAGGTTGTTATAGTAACTCAACAATAACTCTTTGGCATACCTTCCTGTAACTACAACACAATCACAGGATCGCATGGCCTCTTCTTCCTTTTGTAATAACTCCGGCTTTACCTTATTTAAATACAAAGGCAAATGGTTGATGTATATCCATTTGATCTTTGGGTTCTTTTTTTTAAAATCCACAATTTCTTTTTCCATAAAAGCTCCAACCAATCCATCCAATAGAATAATGTCGGGTGAATGCAGATCGGTTTTGAAAAACTTCTCAGGAATAGTATAGGTTGTTTCCCGTGGAGTATTTTTATTTTCAGGTAATACAATAGTCTCACATGAAACATCCATACTTACAAGGTGATGGCATAATTTCTGGTTATAGATGTGTCCGCCGGTGGGTTGGAGGGGATCTCCCGATGTGAATAATACTGCTTTCATAGTTTGCTTTGTGCAAAATGGGCTACAATAAATGAATATTCTCTTTTTTTAGTATGAAAAGAGGCAAATGCACAAGGTATATAAAATTCATAAATTCGAATTTGCCCGGCAAACCCATCCAAATAGGCAAGCTTACTCTTTAAGCTAAATAAGACATTCCAAAGATTTTCAATCATAGAATTTACTGGTATTGTAACAAATATAATTTTATTTCTTTTTAATACCTTTATCCCGAAATTGAAAACAAAAAAAATGGCTGGGAAAATAATAGTTACCGGGGGTACAGGATATATTGGTTCACACACAACAATTGAACTTTTTAATCAGGGGTTTGAAGTGGTAATCATTGACGATCTATCCAACAGTAAAGAGGAAATGTTGGACAGAATTGAAAAAATAAGTGGTAAACGGCCAATATTTTATCATACGGATTTAAAAGATAAAAATGCTGTTGCAGAAATTTTCAGAGCTCATGAGATCAGTGCTGTTATCCATTTTGCAGCATCGAAAGCTGTGGGGGAATCTGTTGAAAAGCCTCTTTTTTACTATAAAAACAACCTTTTAGGGATCATAAATTTATTGGAATGTATGACAGATAATAACGTCGGTTCTTTTATATTTTCGTCCTCTTGTACAGTATATGGCCAACCTGATGAATTGCCGGTAACGGAAAATAGTCCTATAAAGGTTGCAGCATCACCTTATGGGAACACAAAACAAATAGGCGAGGAAATCATAAGTGATACCATGGCAGTTACCGAAAATATGAATGCTATTTCATTGAGGTATTTTAATCCTATCGGGGCACATGATTCAGGTTTGATTGGAGAATTACCTCAAGGGATACCCAATAACCTGATACCTTATTTGTTAAAAGTGGCCGCCGGGGAGTTAGAAAAGTTGTCGGTTTTTGGAGATGATTACGATACCACCGATGGTACGGCAGTGCGGGATTATATACATGTAGTTGATTTAGCGAAAGCCCACGTTATTGCACTCAAAAGGTTGCTGGAAAAGAAAAACACAAGCCGTTACGAAGTGTTCAATCTGGGTACAGGTACTGGATATACAGTATTGGAAATTATTAAAGGTTTTGAAAAAGTTACGGGTACGCCTTTGAATTATGTAATTTCACCCCGCCGTCCGGGTGATGTTGAGAAAATATATGCTGATACCAATTTAGCTAATAGCGTATTAGGCTGGAAGGCTGAAAGAGGTCTGGACAATATGTTGGAAACCGCCTGGAAGTGGCAGTGTAATATGTAGATTGCAAAAGGGATAAAGGATATAAGTAAATAATTCGTAATTTTATTAAAACCAATTATTGAAAATATGCACTCCTTGTGCACCTTGTATTTTTGGACTTTTTTTGATATACTTTTCCAGTTGTACTGCACCAGAGACCACTTCTTCAGCAAAAGAGGAAATCGAACAAATTGAATCTGAATTTGCGAAAATGGCTTCTGATAAGGGAATTGGGAAGGTATTTGAGTGGTTTGCCGCTGATGATGCCATTATTATACGAGGTGGGAAAGGGATTGTAGGGAAGGATTCTATACGCATCTATCACGAAGCGAGAGTGGATCCGAACGCAAAACTTGACTGGTACCCTACACGAATCAAAGTTTCAGCATCGGGAGACATGGCCCACTCCTATGGTAATTATACCTATCAAACGCTGGATAGTGCCGGAAATCCGGTTAAATCTTCCGGGAACTTTAGCACCGTTTGGCAACGACAAAAGGACGGAAATTGGCGGTATATTTTTGATTAAGCCTAGGTGTAAATTCACTTAAGTGTTTAATAAACGGCTAATTAGGACTTTTTATTGTAGCTTGACACGGGGAGGGGTCAGTGCTATTTCCCTAACGAAAAATCATTATAGCTCAAAATTCTGAAGCGCATATCCCTGAAAATAAACGTTTATTTTTGATTCTCTTTCTACAAAAAAAGATTAATCCTGGGTCAATGTGGTTAAGGTAAGAGATAGATGATCCTGAGTAATATCAAAACGAGGAAAATATATTTTTTGCATTTCCATCAAACGAAGTATTTATATGTGTAGAGGCATTAAACTGAAACGGATATAAACGTTTAAAAACGGGTATTTTGTCTATAATTACCGAACTTTACGAAACCTTTCGAAGGTTCCAAACCTTCGAAAGGTTCGTAAAATCTGGATTTGGTTAAATTTTAAGGTCCTGCCCCACGCCTTTTCGGGAGATACTCCATTTTCTCTGTTTTTATAATTCAGTAATTATTAATTCCTCACGTTTTGTAAACAATCTCCTGTTTTTCCTTTTGAAGCAAACCTTTTACTAAAGGAACTTAAACCCAAACTCAATATCTGTATTTAGAAATATCCCCAAGATTGAAACCCTCTGCACTTCCACATCTCCTCACTTCCCCAAATTGAAATATCCATCCGCTCACATACACCTGTTTATAATCAACTAGTGTCCGGAAATCCATATTCCTCTCTTCCTTATAGTTGCATTCTTTGCTGCTGCAAGGAAAGTAACAAAGAAAGCCGGCAATCCAAATACGTTCCTTTTTTCGGGGTAGACTGGCCTAAGAATTGAATAAGAATATCGATAACTACCTGATTTTATTGTTTTTCCGGACACTAGTGATATCTAATCTACTCTCAAAAATAAATTAGTGTATTTTTAACATTTTTTGATTCAAAATTTGCATTTGTGGAAATTCTTGACATTATTTGTAAATGTGCAAAACACACTTATTATAATTAGTACAACGCAAATGTTCAAACATCTACATTTAATTTATAGTAGCAAAATCCTTCCAGGAGTGAAAGGAGCCTTAATAATTAAGAAATTACACCTTAGTTTGAACTATAATGTTTAATAATGGATGATGGGAAAAGGTTATTGGGAGTAGTAGAACAACTTATTTTACAATTTCCAATCCCGTTTTAGGTGGGTTCAACCTTTCATCATATTGTGATTAATGGATAATTATAGTTTAAAATAAACATCTTAAATTATACTCTCAAATCAGGTTCAATATAAAATTAACATTCAATGAAATTTATTCAATTTGCTAAATCAAGCATCCTCGTTTTGTTTTTTATAACAGCGCAGGGAGTATTTGCTCAATACCCAACGGTGTTGAATTTTGAAAAAAAGGCCGATGCCCCGTTAATAAGCAAACATATTTACGGACATTTCGCGGAACATCTTGGCCGATGTATTTATGGAGGATTTTATGTAGGTGAAGATTCTCCTATTCCCAATACCGATGGGGTAAGAAATGATATCATCCAGGCATTAAAAGAACTTCAAATACCTAACCTAAGATGGCCGGGTGGGTGTTTTGCTGATACCTACCATTGGAAAGATGGTATTGGCCCCAAAAAAGATCGTCCTACTATGGTTAACCAATGGTGGGGAGGTGTAACTGAAGACAACAGCTTTGGTACCCACGATTTCCTGAATATGTGTGAATTGATTGGCGCAGAACCTTATTTGGCAGCCAATGTAGGTAGTGGTACGGTGAGAGAATTTGCAGATTGGTTGCAGTATGTAAACCACAGTGGCACGAGTCCAATGTCGGATTTACGTGTTGAAAATGGACGAAAAGAGCCCTGGAATGTGAAATATTGGGGAGTAGGGAACGAAATGTGGGGGTGTGGTGGTCATATGACTCCTGAGTTCTATGCAAATATTTATAAGCAGTATGCTACGTTTATGACAGATTGGTCAAACAGTAATGGTCTTTTCCGCATTGCCTCTGGTGCCAATGTTGCTGATTATCACTGGACAGAGGTTTTGATGAGAGATATTCCCAAATCTTTAATTGAAGGAGTGGCTTTGCATTCGTATTCGGTAATTGATTGGAACAATAAAGGTTCCTCGACAGATTTTAATG
>JAOUKG010000228.1 GCA_029882725.1 Cyclobacteriaceae bacterium | reverse complement strand
GTCCCTCTATTTGGAGAGTACACGATTTTAAGCGAGCATTTTTTTGTACATGTGCGATTAGTACCGGGAAAATAATAATCTCATTATTTCCTGAATATTGATAATTTTCAATGATTTCAAGTGAGGAACCTTCATTCACTTCAATTTCAATTCTCGGTAAAGATATCAGGTCGGATCCACCGTTTAGATATACAATTTCTAAAGGAGTTGTAATCTGATGGTTTTTTTCAACCACAATTTTAACTCCATCGGTAAATTGGGCTTTATTTAGTAATTGAAAAGGATCAGATAAAACTGAATGCTCAACAGGATTTAAATTCTGACTGTTAAGTGGTTCAACGGTTAAACCTCCAATATCAATAGAGTTACTGCCTTGGAGAACACCGTTTTCAAATACAATTTTTATGCTCTTTGAATTGATTTGATCAATATGGGTTATTTTTTCCTGTTTGTTTTCACTAAAATTTTTAAGTGAATTCGCAAGAAATTTAGAAACAGGAGAGTGTTTATATTCCTCATATTTAAGAGAGGGAACTCCGGAGTTTATAAATGCATCGAGACTTTTCTCATCTTTCACTTTAGCCCCATTTTTGTTCAAAAGTGCTAATAATGAATCTTCCATAGAAGTTGTGGCTACTGAACTCATAGACTTACATTTTCTTTTATCCAATCGTAACCTTGTTTTTCAAGCTTAAGAGCCAAGTCTTTATCACCCGATTTTACAATTCTTCCATTATAAAGAATATGCACAAAATCAGGAACGATATAATCTAAAAGACGTTGGTAGTGAGTTACAACAATCGTTGCATTTTCTTTTGATTTCAATTGGTTTACACCATTGGCAACTACTTTCAGAGCATCTATATCCAGACCGCTATCCGTTTCATCTAGGATGGCAAGTTTAGGTTCAAGCATGGCCATCTGAAAGATTTCATTTCGTTTCTTCTCACCACCTGAGAAACCTTCATTAAGGGAACGGCTCAATAAACTTTGATCAATTTCGACCAATTTCATTTTTTGTTTCATCATAGTAAGAAAAGCCACTGCATCCAGTGGATCCAAGCCACGATATTCCCTTATTTGATTTACAGCTGTTTTCAGAAAGTTAGTTGTAGAAACCCCAGGAATTTCCACAGGGTATTGGAAGGCCAAAAAGATACCTTCACGCGCTCGGTCTTCAGGCGAAAGTTCCAACAGATCTTTTCCTCTGAAATCCACACTGCCTTCGGTGACTTCATAATCTTCCCTTCCGGCTAAAACTGAAGCCAGAGTACTTTTACCTGAACCGTTTGGTCCCATAATAGCATGTACTTCACCAGGTTTTACTTCCAGGTTTATTCCCTTCAGGATATCTTTATCCTCTATCTTTGCATGAAGATTAGTTATTTTTAACATAATGGTTTTAAGGTTTTCAATACAATAATCAATACTATCCTACACTTCCTTCTAAAGTAAGGGCCAATAATTTTTGTGCTTCCACTGCAAATTCCATTGGCAGTTGGTTAAGAACTTCTTTACAATAGCCATTTACAATCAGAGCAACAGCACTTTCTTCGTCGATGCCTCTTTGGGTACAATAGAATATTTGATCTTCCCCAATTTTTGAAGTAGTTGCTTCGTGTTCAACTTGTGCGGAATTATTTTTTACGTCTATATAAGGAAAAGTATGAGCGCCACATTCGCTTCCCATAAGTAAGGAATCACACTGAGAAAAATTTCTTGCTCCTTTAGCACGTGAATGAACTTCGACCTGACCTCTATAACTGTTTTGCGATTTGCCTGCTGATACACCTTTTGATACAATTCTTGATTTTGTGTTTTTACCAAGGTGCAACATTTTGGTGCCGGTATCTGCTTGTTGATAGTTGTTGGTTACAGCTACAGAGTAAAATTCACCAATTGAATTGTCTCCTTTAAGTATACACGAAGGGTATTTCCAGGTTACCGCTGAACCAGTTTCTACCTGTGTCCAGGATATTTTTGAGAAATCGCCTGCACAAAGGGCTCTCTTAGTAACAAAGTTATAAATTCCTCCTTTTCCATTTTTATCCCCAGGATACCAGTTTTGCACTGTGGAATATTTTACTTCAGCATGACCTTTCACGTAGATTTCCACCACTGCAGCGTGCAGTTGGTTTTCATCCCTCATGGGTGCAGTACATCCTTCGAGGTAGCTTACATAACTACCCGGTTCGGCTATTATGAGCGTTCGTTCAAACTGCCCTGTATTTGCAGCGTTGATTCGGAAATAAGTAGATAATTCCATTGGGCAACGCACACCTTCTGGCACATAGCAAAAAGAGCCATCGCTAAATACGGCTGAATTGAGTGCTGCATAGTAGTTATCAGTGGCTGGAACTACGGATCCTAAATATTTTTTGATAAGTTCGGGGTGATCTTTTACAGCCTCACTAAATGAGCAAAATATAATTCCAAGTTCGCTTAGTTTATCTTTAAAGGTTGTAGCAACAGAAACGCTGTCAAAAACGGCATCGACAGCCACCCCTGTAAGTCTTTTTTGTTCCTCGAGGGATATGCCCAGCTTTTCGAAAGTTGCCCTCATTTCCGGGTCAAGTTCATCGAGGCTGTTAATCTTCTTTTTTGTTTTGGGAGCACTGTAATAAATCATATCCTGAAAATCGATTTTCGGATATTTCACATTGGCCCATGAGGGCTCTGTTAATTTTAACCAATGCCTGTATGCCTTCAAACGGTATTCCAATAACCATTCAGGTTCCTCTTTTTTAGCACTAATAAACCTTACTATATCTTCATTCAAGCCTTTAGGGGCCTGATCTGCATCCAGATCTATGCTCCATCCATGCTCATATTCCCTTGAAGTGAATTCTTCTAAAATCTGGTTGTCCTTGCTCATATTGGATTTAGACTAATTATAAATAATATGTCAAATGTACAACAATTTTTTAAAATGAAAGTTTATCCATATGTAAAAAAAAGATAAAAGAGAGGGTAAGAGGGAAATCAGGATAGTTTGATATTTCTATTTAGACTTTCTTCCAGCGAAATGATAGTGTCAGTTCGTTCAATACCTTCCACCATTTGTATTTTATCATGGAGAATTTCTTTGAGGTGACGGGTGTCCCTGCAATATAGTTTGCAAAATATACTGTAATTACCTGTAGTGTAGTGAATGCTATTTATTTCGTTGATTTTTCTTAGTTCCTCAATAACCATGTCATAAAGAGCGCTCTTCTCCAGGTAGATACCTATAAAAGCAGTAATATCGAAGCCGAGTTTTGAATAGTTGACTTTCAGGGTGGTGCCCTCTACTATACCAGCATCTTCTAGTTTCCTCATTCTTACATGCACGGTTCCACCTGAAACGAAAGCCTTTTTAGCTACTTCCGTATATGGCTTTTTTGCATCTTTCATTAATGCTTCCAGAATTTTTCTGTCTATATCATCAAGCTCATATTCCTTGTTCATAATTCATAATTCATAATTAACTGACGTAGTTCTTAACAAAATTACAATAAAATTTGACCTAGAGGCTATGATTATGCGATAATTATACTGGTTGGGGTGAGAATTAGTATATTTTCAAAAGTGAATATATTTAATATTTAAAAATTTCGAAAAATTTAATAAAATAGACATATATTAAATTGTTTCGAATTGTTTACCTTATTATGTTGTAATATTTTCAATAAAACACATATTATATTACATTTGCTAATAATAGATACTGTAGAGTATTGAAGATTGTTGTGAAAAACCCGCAATGGTGAAATTGGAAGTTGGGTTTAGATATTGGGGTTAATACACGCAATGAAGGTTTAATTCCTTCCTCTACAGCTCTTATTTACTTACTTTGGCTAATGAAAAGCCCGGCAAACGAGTCGGGCTTTCATTTTTTTTGGCAGATTGAATTTTGTGAGTAATTAAAGATATCAAATTATGAAATGTTTAACGTTTATGATATTATGTTACATTGATTGCAATTATTTATCTATTTGATTGTGTATGTTTTAACAATAAGAGTATTTTGTTTACATTTGCTATTAAGTTAGCTGGTTTAGGTTAACTTAGGGTTAAGTTGGTAATACAAACCGCCGTTTAATACGGCGGTTTTTGTGTTTTTAGACTTTTATGACTCTTAGATCAATTATACATTTGTGGCTTATGATTCTTATCTTTATATTGAATGCATAATCCAAATTATTTTGAAATATGAGTAAAACATTCCCCTGGTATGAATTGTACCCCGATGGTGTAACCCATGAAATTGGTGATTTTCCAGCCAATAATGTTGCAGAGTTGTTGGGCCAGTGTGTTGATAAATATAAAGACAAGATAGCATACTCCAATTTTGATAAAGAACTTACCTACAACGAAATTGGAAAACTTTCTACCGATTTTGCTTCCTATTTACAATCAATAGGCCTTAAAAAGGGTGATAGAATAGCTATTCAAATGCCTAATTTGCTACAATACCCAATAGCTATGTTTGGTGCTATTAAAGCGGGATTAATTGTTGTAAATACCAATCCATTATACACACCCAGAGAAGCGGAGCATCAGTTTAAGGACGCTGGAGTTGACGCTATTGTCATTTTGGCAAACTTTGCTTCAAACCTAGAAAAGGTGTTACAAAATGTACCCATTAAGCATATTGTAATTACGGAAATTGCTGATATGGTAGGCGGAATTAAAGGAGGGATAATGAATTTTGTGGTCAAGCATATAAAAAAGATGGTACCACCGTACAGTATTCCTCAGGCTGTTTCATTTAAAAAGGCACTAAGTATTGGTTCAGGTAACAAATTTAATGTCCCAGAGATTAATCTGAAAGATAATGTTTTTTTGCAGTATACCGGTGGTACTACAGGGGTTTCCAAAGGTGCAGAATTATCACATGGAAATATTATTGCACACACATTGCAATGTGGTGAAGTTTTTAAACCTTGGATAGATCCCGATAAACAGGAGATTATGGTTACTGCGATACCGATGTATCATATTTTTGCTTTGGCTGTAAATGGAATTTTTGGATTTGCTGCAGGGATGTATAATGTGTTGATCACAAACCCACGTGATATGGATGGGTTTGTGAAAGAACTATCGAAACATAAATTTTCTATTATTACAGGTGTAAATACACTTTTTAATGGCTTGCTAAATAACCCCGGATTTAAAAACATTGATTTTTCAGGGTTAAAGGGAGGACTTGGTGGAGGAATGGCCGTTCAGGATTTTGTTGCCCGGAAATGGAAAGAAGTAACCGGGGCAGACCTTATAGAAGGATATGGTTTAAGTGAAACATCCCCCGTTTTATGTGTAAATCCTTTTGATGGAAATCATCGTATGGGATACATAGGGTTGCCAACTCCCAGCACTGAAGTTGGCATTTTTGACGACGCAGGAAACCAACTACCTCCGGGAGAAATAGGTGAAATATGTGCCAGGGGTCCACAGGTTATGAAAGGATATTGGAATCGTGATAATGCGGGTGTGTTTTTTCATTCAGACTGGTTTAAAACCGGGGATATGGGAATAATGGAATCCAATGGTTTTTTCAAAATTGTGGACAGGAAAAAGGAAATGATTTTGGTGA
>JAOUKG010000196.1 GCA_029882725.1 Cyclobacteriaceae bacterium | reverse complement strand
GGTCTTTATAAGCCTTTTTAAAGTCTTCAATCTTGTTTTTATCCAATATGTCACGCTGTATAAATTCATCCAGATAGGTGATATAGACATTCCATTTTATATCCATTTCTGAATTTGAAATGAGTAGTTGGCCAATAGGCTGGTTTATCATCGAGATTGGAAAAATAGGGTATTTGCTGAAACCTCGTTTAATCACTTGATAAGCAGCCTCCTTAAGGGTATTTGAAACTTTCACAAAGTCAGAAGTAATCGTTCCTAAATATTTACCATCTAATCCCGGGTCGTTTTCGTATTCTTCAATCATTATTTCTCATAAATTCTTTGCAATGATTTTGCAAAGTTGGAAAAAATTCTTTGAAATCATTCTCAAAGTCAAGATAATACTCTTCTAACTCGATAATAGCTTCATCCATTTTTGAATCGAATGAAGCCCTTTTTGCCATGCCGTTTAATGTGTTTGAAACACCTTCCAAAAACTGATAGTTGTACAACCAATTGGCTTTTACCATAAATGGATATACATAAAGGGCCTTTTCGGGCAAAATATCCTTGTTTTTACCGATTATGGTATAAACTTTTTTTGCAAATGTCTGTAATTCTTCATTCGAATAATCGGCCCAGTTTTTAGCTAAAAAATGGTCATAGAAGATATCGATAATTACACTACTATAATGTCGGTATTTGGGTGTGAGCCTTTGTTTTGATTTGCTGGTTATTTCATTATGATCTGTAAAATAATCGATGCTCCTGTGCAATTGGATTCCTTTGATAATATTGGGGTCAAATCCATTGAAATCACTCCCCTTGATGAAATCCCCAAGGAAATTCCCCAACATTATATCTTCATTTGCGCCAGATAAAAATAAGTGAGCAAGAAAATTCATATCCATATCCCTTTTTCCCAATTTAATGTTTTTTATCATACTTCCCATTCTATAACCACATTTGTATGTTATCCTTCTTGGTTACAACGTATTCTCCCGCCTTTTATTAATGCTCTTTTATTTAGGCTTAACTCTTTTCAAAATTCCAATCAAACATTTTGTCCCGCTCTTTTACTATATACCATTATAATTATCTACTTTTGCAAATTGTTTAAACATAGATGAAGAACATACGGAATTTTTGCATAATTGCCCATATAGATCATGGGAAAAGCACACTGGCAGATAGACTTTTACAGGTCACAAAAACGGTTACGGACCGTGAGATGCAAAACCAGTTGCTTGATGATATGGATCTGGAGAGGGAAAGAGGAATCACCATCAAGAGTCATGCAATCCAAATGGAATATGAATTTGAGAATGAAAATTATATTCTTAACCTAATTGATACCCCTGGTCATGTCGATTTTTCTTACGAAGTGTCCCGTTCAATTGCTGCTTGTGAAGGAGCTCTGTTGATTGTGGATGCGGCGCAGGGAATTGAAGCGCAAACTATAAGTAACCTTTACCTGGCATTGGAGCATGACCTGGAAATTATTCCGGTAATGAATAAAATTGATTTGCCTAGTGCCTTGCCCGAAGAAGTAACAGATCAAATTGTTGAACTAATTGGGTGTTCTCCAGACGATGTAATACGAGCAAGTGCTAAGGAAGGAATTGGAATAGAAGCTATTTTAGAAGCTATTATTAAACGAGTTCCAGCTCCAAAGGGTGATCCTGCGGCTCCCTTACAAGCAATGATTTTTGATTCTGTATTTAACTCTTTCCGTGGTATTGAGGTAATGTTTCGTGTATTTAATGGCACAATCCATCAAGGAGAGGAAATTAAATTTGTTAATACTGGAAAAACTTATGGAGCAGATGAAATTGGAATTCTGAAACTTCAAAAATCACCAAAAAAAGAGATTGCCGCTGGTAATGTGGGATATTTGATATCCGGAATTAAGGTGGCAAAAGAGGTGAAAGTAGGTGATACGATTACTTCTCTGGCAAATCCTTGTCAAACTACTATTAAAGGATTTGAAAATGTAAAACCCATGGTTTTTGCTGGTATTTACCCTGTAGATACCTCAGAATTTGAAGAGTTAAGAGCCTCCATGGAAAAACTACAACTCAATGATGCATCCCTGATTTGGGAACCTGAAACTTCTGCAGCTTTGGGATTTGGATTCAGATGTGGGTTTTTGGGTATGCTTCACATGGAAATTGTTCAGGAAAGATTGGAAAGAGAGTTTAACATGACTGTTATTACTACCGTGCCATCTGTACAATTTAATGCTACACTTACCAATGGAAAAACGTTAAACATTAATGCTCCGGCCGAAATGCCTGAGCCCACTGAAATCAGTTATATTGAAGAACCGTTTATCAGAGCTCAAATAATTACAAAAGCTGAATATATTGGGGGAGTAATTAGTTTGTGTATAGATAAAAGGGGTATAATTAAAAATCAGGTATATCTAACTTCCGATCGGGTAGAACTTTCTTTTGAATTGCCGCTCTCCGAAATTGTATTTGATTTCTTTGATAAATTAAAAACTATTTCACGTGGATATGCCTCTCTGGATTATGAATTGATGGGGTTCAGGCAAAGTAAAATGGTGAAACTCGATATTCTTCTCAATGGTGAAAAAGTAGATGCTTTGTCCGCAATTGTTCACAGGGATAAAGCATACGAGTGGGGCAAAAAGTTATGTCTCAAACTAAAAGAATTGATTCCACGTCAAATGTTTGAAATTGCTGTACAAGCAGCTATTGGAACGAAAATAATTTCCAGGGAATCTGTGAAGGCAATGAGGAAAAACGTTTTGGCCAAATGTTATGGTGGTGATATTTCACGTAAGCGTAAATTGTTGGAAAAACAGAAGAAAGGTAAAAAGAGAATGCGTCAGGTAGGTAATGTGGAAATTCCTCAGGAAGCTTTTATGGCTGTTCTTAAACTTGATTAATATATATTAATATATAATAAATTATGAGTAGTTATAAATTAATAGATGGTAAAAAAATATCGCAGGATATTGAAAAGGAAATCGCTGAAGAAGTAAAACTTCTGAAAAAAGATAAAATGAAAGTTCCTCATCTTGCTGCAATTTTAGTAGGTAACGATCCGGCCAGCCACATCTACGTTGAAAATAAAGTAAAAGCTTGTCATAGAGTTGGATTTGATAGCACGTTGTTTAAGTTTTCAGAAACTATGACTGAAGCTAAGTTGCTAAAGGAAATAGAGAGAATGAATCAGGACCCTGATATTGATGGATTTATTGTTCAACTCCCTTTGCCAGATCAAATTTCTGAAGAAAGAGTAATTGAAACCATTACACCCGAAAAGGATGTTGACGGTTTTACCAATCAGAATTATGGCAGAATAATTTCCCCACAACCTGGCCTTCTTCCTGCAACTCCTTTTGGAATAATGGAATTACTAAAACGTTATAAAATAAAAACAACAGGCAAACATGCCGTTGTGGTAGGACATAGTAGAACGGTAGGAGCTCCCTTGGGGATGCTATTATCCCATGAAGGTAATGCCACCGTTACTCAATGTCATGTGCATACTCATAATCTGGAGTCATTCACTAAACAAGCCGATATCCTTTGTGTAGCGGTAGGAAAACCTGGTTTAATTACAGGTAATATGGTAAAAGAAGGTGTAGTGGTGATTGATGTGGGAACAACAAGGGTGAAGGACCCCTCAAAAAAATCAGGTTTTAGATTAGCTGGTGATGTTTTGTTTGATGAAGTAGCTCCTAAATGTTCTTTTATCACCCCTGTTCCCGGAGGTGTGGGGCCCATGACCATAGCTTCTTTGCTTTTGAATACACTCAAAGCGTGTAAACAAAGAAATGAGTAAGGAACTAAATCTCACCGTTGGCCTACCCGTGATGGAATCTTTCTACACCCTGCAGGGAGAAGGATTTCATACAGGAAAAGCCGCTTTTTTTATTCGTTTAGCTGGTTGTGATGTAGGTTGCCACTGGTGCGATGTAAAAGAATCATGGACTGCCCAGGATTCTCAATTTCAGGAAATATCCCAAATCACAGAAAAAGTTTTGGCTGTTCCATCTAAAACTGCTGTAATTACAGGCGGTGAACCTGCTATGTATAACCTTTCAGCACTTGTGGATTCCCTTCATAAGTCCAATATTTCAGTACATATTGAGACCTCAGGGGTACACCCCATTATTGGGGATCTGGACTGGATTACTCTTTCCCCGAAAAAGTTTAAAGATTGTCTGCCCGAAAACTTTTCAAAAGCAAATGAACTTAAAATAGTGATATTCCATCCCGCTGATTTGGAGTGGGCGGAAAAATTGGCACAAAATGTGAAAAAAGATTGTAAATTATACCTTCAACCTGAATGGGGAAAGGCTGACAAAATTACCCCTTTAATTATAAATCACATTCAATCAAATCCAAAATGGAGACTATCACTTCAAACACACAAATACATAAATATACCTTAATCTATAGCTTTTTATTGTTGTTTCTGGTGGTCAACTCTTCCACCACCTTTGCCCAACAGTATAGCACAAGATCAAAAAAAGCAATTCAACTTTATCAGGAAGCTGATAAATTCAGAGTAAGAAGACAACTCCCCCAGGCAATTCAACTACTTGAGCAGGCTGTTCTGAAAGATAAAAAGTTTGCGGAAGCTCATTACATGTTGGGTATTTGTTATGCTCGGGTAGGTAATGTGGTAAAAGCGATTGCTTCCTTTAATACTTCCTATAATTATTTCGATCCCAACAAGGTTCCAAATGACCTCTATTCTGAATTGGCTTATCTCTATTTTATGATAGATAAGTTTCCGGAGGCCACAAGTATGTGTGAAAAATACATTCTTGTGGAAAGAAGAAACATGCCAAAAGTAGCCATGGTTAACAAATTGAAAAATGACATTGATTATATAAAATCATACTCAGGAGAAACCTATCAAATAAATCCGGAGTATTTGACAGGAGGGCTTAATAAGTTTCCCATGCAGTATTTTCCCGCGCTTACTGCAGATCAAAAAACTATTTTCTTCACGAAAAGAGAGTTAAACGACAATGAAGATATATTTCTGTCTACCCGGGAATCAGCGAATGACGATTGGGAGGAACCCGTTTCAGTTTCCAGGGTAATCAACACTTCAGAAAATGAAGGTACTTGCTCAATTTCTGCAGATGGCAGAACCATGGTGTTTACCAGCTGTAGTGAAGATAGGGGGTATGGTCGTTGTGACCTTTTCTCCAGCAGGAAAATTGGTGAAAAATGGACAGTTCCACAGAATTTAGGCCCTATTGTTAATACTGTTTACTGGGAGTCTCAACCCAGTCTTTCTGCCGATGGCCGTACGCTGTATTTTGTGTCAGATAGAAAGGGAAGTTATGGTGGAAAGGATATCTGGAAAACCACACTCAATAGTGAGGATAAATGGACTTCACCTGTTAATCTTGGGAAATCTATTAATACTTATTATGATGAAGTAAGCCCTTATATCCATTCCAACGATCAAGACTTGTTCTTTTCTTCTAATGGACATCCGGGATTCGGAGGGTATGATCTATACTATACAACAAAGAACCGAACAGGTTGGAAAGAACCAAAAAATATGGGCCCTCCATTAAATACAAAGGAAGATCAGTTGTCCTTAATCATTACTGCGGATGGAAAAAAGGGGTATTACTCCCTGGAGTCATTGGGGTTTTCAAGTAAACTGGTGGTTTTTGATATGCCCGAATTACTTCAACCAGTGAAGAAATCCAATTATATCTATGGAACCGTTACTGACTATACTACTAAAAAACCGCTAAAAGCCAATATTGAGTTGTTCAGTATTGCCTCTCAAAAAAGGATTTTTAGTGTCAATTCCGACTCGATTACAGGGGAATATTTAATGGTTTTGGCAGAAACTGACAGTTTTGCGTTATATGCAGCAAAAGATGAGTACTTGTTTCATAGGGTTGAGTTTGAATATGACTCCGGAGGGAAGGTGGAACCTATTCGTATGGACATTCAATTAAAAAGGCCTGAAAAGGGTAATTCCATTGTTCTGAAAAACACCTTT
>JAOUKG010000195.1 GCA_029882725.1 Cyclobacteriaceae bacterium | reverse complement strand
ATGAGGGGATTGTACATACGGCACTTCGTGAGGCCAGGGAGGAAATAGGTATTAACGATAAAGATGTTACCATATTAGGGCAACTTACGGAGTTGTTTATTCCTGTAAGTAATTACATTGTTTATCCGGTATTAGGGTATATGAATTACCAACCCAAGTTAATTCCCGAAGAGCGGGAGGTAAAACAAGTATTGGAAGTTAATTTATCTCACTTATTGGAGGCTGAAAGGATTAAAAGAAAGAAAATAGAAATTCGGGGTTATACAATTGACACCCCATACTTCGATTTGGAAAATCAATTTGTATGGGGCGCTACGGCAATGATTTTAAGTGAATTAAAGGAGTTGATTGGGGAGGTGATGCCGCAATCAAGCAAATAATGTGAATAATTAAAACTTATATCTTCAAATCCACCCTACATAAAGTTGGGCTTATCAAGCTTGTGTGAGATTCGATAAGCAGCATTCACCAATCCAACATGACTATAAGCCTGAGGGAAATTACCCCACTGAGATCCGTTTTTTTCGTCCACATCTTCGCTTAATAAGCCTACATGGTTCGCATAACCGGATAGTTTTTCAAAAATTTCAATTGCCTCAGAAATTCTTCCTACACATGCAAGTGCCTCCACATACCAAAAAGCACAAATAAGAAAAGTGGTTTCTGGTTCGCCAAAATCATCCTGATGTTTATATCTATAGAAGAGTCCTTCAGGGGTTTTTAAATCTTTTTCCAACGCTTTAAGGTGTTCTGCAGCCTTTGGGGAAGCAGGATCTATATAGTTCATGGCTATAAGTTGTAAAGTGCTGGCATCCAGATTAGGAGTGCCAATAGCTTGGGTGTAAACCTTCCTTTCCGGATCAAAACACTCTTCAATTTTAGCAGAGGCTTTTTTAATAAGCTTTTCTGCTTGTTTTACCATAGCTTGGTTATCAAAAAGACGCCCGATTTTGAGTGCTGCATGACTTCCTGCCCAGTGAAATAAATAGGTGTAACTGTGAAATTGTTGCTTGTTTCTGAATTCCCATAGTCCCGCATCCGGTTCGTCCATGAGTTTGTCAATTTTTTGCAGGATATTGAATATGATTCTAAGTGAATCGGCTTTTTCACCATAAATAAAACGGTGGTCGGAATACAAAGGAAGGAGCGAAACGAGTATTTGCCCATAAACATCATTTTGAATATGAGTATAGGCCTGATTGCCAATTCGTACCGGGGTATTTCCTTTATAACCTTTCAGATCCGTTATGATTTCTTCAATTTTCGGCTGACCAGTGATGCTATAAAGCGGCTGATACCGACCATTTTCATTTTCTTCCAAATTCAGGAAAAAGTGAAAATACTTTTCCATTTCCTCAAAGTGACCAATACTGCTAAAGGCTGTAAGCGTGTAATATGTATCGCGAAGCCAGCAATACCGGTAATCCCAGTTTCTACCACTTCCCGGAGCTTCGGGTAAACTGGTAGTTCCAGCAGCTATGATTGCGCCGGTGTCTTCAAATTGATGGATTTTAAGTGCAAGAGCTGAGCGAATTACCAACTCCTGATGAAAATTGCTCACACTCATGTTTTTTACCCATCCTTGCCAATAACTCACTGTTTTTTCAAGGAAAGATTCAACTGTTGAGGTCAATGAAGCCTCCAAAGGTGCTCCATAGGTAAGTACAAGATATTTTGCTTCGTTGAGTACGATCGAACTATTTTCCAAAATGGAGTTGATGGAAAGATTCGTAGTAAGACGTAGGTCGTATTCTAAACCGGTATACTCAATGTGGTTACTCGCATAGTAATGCTTTGGAACTACATTGCCATAATCGGCCCTGGGCTCACATTTAATTATTATTTTCGGATTTCCAGCCAAAGGTTCAACCTTTCTGATAAGCATCAAAGGCTTGTAATATCTATCGTTTTGCGAAAATCTGGGAGCAAAATCCGTTACCCGGTACCAACCATCTTCCGTTTCTATATCTGTACAAAGTACGTTGGTGTTTTCTTTATAAAATTGTTTGGATTGTAAAATACCTCTGGCGGGAAGAATTGAAAATTCACCACCCTTTTCTTCGTCCATCATACTTCCGAAAATGAAACTGCTATCGAAACGGGGCCAACACATCCAGGCAACATTAGTGTCCATTTTTATGTGAGCCTGATAAGAACAGTTTCCAATTAGGCCGTAATCATAGGTATTTTTTTCCATATTTATTTTTCTTGTAGGTCGTTCCAGATTAAACTACTGGCTCCAAGAATGGGTGCAGTTTCATCACCTAGTTTTGAGGGAAGGATCTTTACTTTATTTTGATAAAAAGACATCAGGTTGGCTTCCATATGTCTTATGGTGGGTTCGAAAATCAATTCACGGGCATTGGCTAAACCTCCAAATATGAATATTGCTTCAGGACTTGTATGAACAATAGTATCGGCCAGTTTTCGTCCCAGAATTTTTCCTGTATATTCAAAAGCCTTAATTGCTATTTTGTCTTCTTTTGCCGCAGCATCACTAATCATTTTTGTGCTTAGATCATTAAAACTGATGCCACGAAGACTACTTGGGGCTAATTCATCGGCAAGTAACTTGAAAACTGTTCTATTAATTCCGGTGGCAGACACATAGGTTTCCAGACAACCTCTTTTACCACAACCGCAAAGGCGCCCGTTCACTTTAACATTCACGTGTCCCAATTCACCGGCATATCCATCGTGACCATTTATTAATTCACCATTTGCAACAATTCCACTACCCAAGCCAGTTCCAAGAGTAATTACAATAAAGTCTCTCATACCTTTAGCTCCACCATAAACCATCTCGCCGATAGCTGCAGCGTTGGCATCGTTCGTTACAATAGATCGAACATTAAATTTTTCGTAAAGTAATTTGCTGAGAGGTATTTTTACCTTCCATGGAAGGTTGGGAGCATTTTCAATAGTTCCTGTATAGAAGTTTCCATTAGGAGCTCCCACGCCTAAACCAACAAGTTCGTATTGAAAAGTCAAACTTTCAAGGGCTTTCTTTATCTCAGAACATAAAAAATCGAAGTAAGTTTCAAAATCCTTATGGCCGGTTGTACTTATCCGGCTGTTGTAATAAACGTTCCCTTCCCGATCAGCTATTCCATATTTTGTGTTTGTGCCTCCAATGTCGATTCCTACAGCTAATTTTTTCATATAGAAAGAATTTTTGATATCCTTAGTGACTCAGTGTCAATTTCAGGCCACATTTCTTTCATTTCATCAAATGAATTGTAAACTAAACTTCTCCCTCTTATTCCAACCATAACATTGTTTTTACCATTAAGGATGCCTTCAACAGCAGCAACACCAAACTTACTGGCTAATACCCGGTCAAAATACGTGGGAACACCACCTCGCTGAAGGTGGCCAAGAATTGTTACTTTACTTTCATAGTAACTGAATTTTTCCGTCACTTTTTGAGCTATCTCCATGGCATTTCCACTTTTTCCGCCTTCAGCAACAACTACAAGACTGGATTTTTTGTCGTTTTTGGAAGTTTGTTCCAATTTGGCAATGAGTTCCTCAATTGTAGTTTCTTCTTCAGGAACCAAAATAGCCACAGCACCTCCGGCAAGTCCCGAATTAATTGCTATCTGCCCTGAATCCCTACCCATTACTTCTATAAAGAAAAGGCGGTTGTGCGAAAGGGCTGTGTCCCGGATTTTATCAATGGCCTCTACTGCCGTATTGGTTGCAGTATCATAGCCTATTGTGTAATCTGTTCCGGGAAGATCGTTGTCTATAGTTCCGGGGATACAAATGCTGGGTACCTTGTGTTCGTTGTAAAAAACGTTGAGACCGGCAAAGGTACCATCACCCCCTATGGCAATGAGCGCGTCAAGATTGAACTTTTTAATATTTTCATAGGCTTTTTGCCTTCCTTCTACTGTTCTGAATTCTTTTGATCGGGCCGATTTTAATATAGTTCCACCTCGTTGAATAATGTGGCTAACAGATCTTGCCCCCATTTCTTCAATTTCACCATTTATTAATCCGGTATAACCTTGGTAAATACCATAAACCTGTTTCCCGTAATAAATACATGATCTAACTACAGCGCGTATGGCGGCATTCATACCCGGAGCATCTCCTCCTGAAGTAAATACACCAATTCTTTTTATCTCGTTCATGTTAAAAGTTTAAGCCGTCAAAAATACGGTAAAGATATAATTACACAAAATTACTGAGCGCCTTTAAGGAAAAGTTTGGCTGCAGCAGGGTTGGTTGCAAGAGGCACATTATGTACATCGCAGATTCTCATGAGCATCAAAACATCGGGTTCGTGAGGGTGTTTATCTAGTGGATCCCTGAAAAATATCACCATGTCAAGCTGCTTTGTGGCAACCAGGGTAGCAATTTGGGCGTCACCCCCAAGAGGACCACTTAGTAATTTATTAACTTCCAGGCCAGCATTCTCAATATGTGAGCCGGTGGTGCCCGTAGCTACAAGCTCCGAATTTCCCAGAAATTCCATGTTTCCCAATAAAAAAGCCACCATTTCCGCTTTTTTTCCATCGTGTGCAATCAGGGCTATCTTCATAAATAGTGTGTTGTTTCAAATCATTCTTTCCACACAAAGTTAATGGATTATTTTAATCCACCGTGGTAGTTATTTACCTTATGTTGGTTTGATTTTGAAGAATCATAAAACAAGATGATGAAAAAACACCTAAACAACCTTTAAAGTAAGAGAAGTAATAATTATTAATTTAATTGCTGAAAATTGATGAGACTGTATCATGAGCTAAGATTTTAACTAATAGAGTGTCTTTTTTATGAACTAGTAGATATTAAATGTGATAATTTCTACTATTCAATTTACACTATATTGATCTAACGGCAAATGATTTTGATTATTTTACGGCAATGAAAATTATTTCTTCAGCAGGTAAAGCAAATTTTCTGATCTCACTTTCTTCCAATGATTTTACAAAGTCGTCTTCGGTGACCTTAAAGCCAACAGAACGGATGCGGTCGGCATAATCTTTTCCATATCTTCTCACATGGTCGGATTGGCCGTATTGCTTTTCCCGCTCAAGCGGATCCACTATCGTTTTGTCTTCCAGGGTGGTTTCTGTTAGAGGAAAGAAAAAAGGAACTTGTAAAATAGCCCACCCCCCTGGTTTTAATACTCTGTGAAGTTCTTTTAATGCCTGGAAATCGCTTTCCACATGTTCTAAAACGTGATTGCACATCAATGCATCGAAATGATTATCGGGAAATGGAATGTGGTGGATGTCCATTTTTACTTTGGCCAAAGGTGACTCAATATCGGCTGTTATATAACCTTCACCATGCATTTCTTCAAACTTTTTCATGAAACATTGTTCAGGCGCAATATGCAAAAAGTGCATTTTCGTATTGAAAAAGTTGGTTTTGCGTTGAAGGTACAACCAAATCAACCTGTGGCGTTCCAATGAAAGAGACCCGGGGGCCAATGCATTGGCTCTGGCTTCTATTCGGCCGTAAGGCAAGAGCTTTCTGTAGGACCGGCCGTCAATAGGGCAGGTGTATTTATTCCCTCTGAACCACCAGGCAAGAAACTTCATAACAGGCGGGCTCAACACCTGAAGGTATCTTCGGGGTACTTTACGTATAAGAAAGGAGATAATCTTTTTCATTGGAGGCGCAAATTAGAGGTAAAAGAAAATATTAAAAAATTTCAAGGCGTTAAAACTTTTTCAATCCTGCCTGCGTCCTCATGATAAAGAAGTAAATTTATGTACTCAGGCACACTCCTGGATATAGCCATGGCGCACTCCGAATCACTAATAGAAAATGCCCGTAAGGGAAATGAAAGGGCAATTTCCAAATTGGTAGGGTTGTGGTATAAAAGGATTTACAACTTTTGTTTTAAGTATTTTGGCGATCATGATCTGGCCATGGAATCTACACAAAAAACATTTATTTCCATGTACAAATCTATTTCAGGACTTCAGGAGATTGAAAAGTTTACCCCCTGGCTTTATAGAATAGCCAGAAATCATTGTCACGATGAGGAAAGA
>JAOUKG010000194.1 GCA_029882725.1 Cyclobacteriaceae bacterium | reverse complement strand
TTTTCGATACTCCTTATAATGCACTTAATCTTGATGTTCCACGTACTATTCAAAATGTTTGTAGAGAGCCCAACGGATTTGGATATCCTGAAAAAAATGTGGTAACCTATGAATTTCCCGGAACAGAATTTACTGCTGAAACTTTGAAATGGATATGGTACGATGGTCCCGGTGCACCCGATGAGCACGAAGATTTGGTACTGCCCAACAATGAAGCCCTTCCCGATCAGGGAGCTATGTTTGTTGGCGAAAAGGGAAGGTTACTTCTTCCTCACTTTATGCAGTTGCCTAAATTAATAGTTGATGGTGAATACCAGGAATTGGATCTTTCAAAAGTTGAAGACTTGGGAACACCTATCAGGAATTATGAAACAGAAGGTAAGAAACATTATCATCAGTTTATTGATGCCTGTTTAGGAGATGCTGAATGTACTGCACCTTTCTCTTATGCCTCACGACTTACTGAGACCATACTTTTAGGAGTTATTGCCGGTCGTTTCCCTAATCAAGTACTTCATTGGGATAGGGAAAATGCTAAATTCTCAGAAGAAGCTGCCAATGAGTTCTTAGCAGGAGCTTATAGAAAGTTTTAATGCCTATTGAGAAATAAATCATTCATGTAGAGACGCATTTATTGTGTCTCTACATGTTTTTCAAATTCACCTCAACGCCTTCCTCAGTTCCTTAACTTCTTCACTTTCCGGGAAAGCTCTTTCCATTTCTTTAACAATAATATCGGCCTTTTTCTTATTTCCTGTTTGTATATACAGTATTGCTAATGCATTTCGAATAGAATAGGTGCCTGGTAAAGCCTCAATTCCTTTTGTATAGGCCGCTTCAGCTTCTTCCGGTTTATTCCCGTGCTGATAAGCCAATCCCAGATTGTAGTAGGCCCGTTCATTGTAGGGATCGTATTTAATGCATAGAAGTAAAAGTTCGGCAGCTTTCTCCAGATTGCTTTCCTCCGCATATATTAAGGCCAGACTATAGTAGGCTTGGGAATGGGTATTATCGAGAGAGAGTGTAGTCTTTAGAATATTCTTTGCCTTTTCATTTTGGCCTAATTGATTGTGGATTCTGGCCATATTTTCTCTTGAAATATGTAACAGAGTGTCCATTTCTATACTTCTTTGAAAATGAATCAAGGCTTTCTCTTCATCTCCCTTTCTATAATAGTATTGTGCCATCTGAAACTGCCCCATAGGGAAATCAAGCTGATTGTACAGCGATTTTTCCAATTCGGCGGAAGCCAGAATAAATTTCTCTCTGAACTCTTCAGGAATTTGTTCCGCTTTATAATTCAAAAGCACATTGGCCGCAGAGGTTCTCACACTTTTAATGGAATCTCCAATAACCCTCAAAACCCTCGATTTTTCATTTTCAGGGAAATTCATAAATCCTGAAACTGCATAATACCTAACCAGCGGGGAAGGATCGTGCATAGCGTTGCTTAGAGCATCTACCGATTCCATTGCCGGAATATCTGTGAGGTAATAAGCCGCAGTAGCACGGGCAATGTCGGGTTGGGCGGTATCGTAAAGAAGACCTATCAAATCCCGAAGTTGGTTAAAGGAGCGGTCTCTTCCCGGAAGTAATACATCGGAAAAATGAAATTTTCTATTTTTACCATACCAGGTATTTATTTTTTCTGCTGCCCATTTAGCCTCCTTTTCTTCATGACAGCTTGTACAGGCATTAGGGGTGCCATATGAAACACTTTGGTCGGGCCGGGGAATCCTAAAACTGTGATCTCTCCTGAAATCAGTGCCCATATAGGTTTTTCCGGTCATGTGACATTCTATGCACTGATTTCCTTCAGAGCCTTCCGCATGGTGAGTGTGTGATTCCTTTGCAAAACCAGCATCATGACATTGCAAGCACAGATCATTGCCTTCTTTTTTTAATGTAAGCGAATGGGCATCGTGGCAATCTGTACACTTTACCCCGTTGGCATACATTTTACTTTGTAAAAAAGAACCATACACATACACTTCTTCATTAATTTGTCCATCACCATGGTATAATTCATCACTGAGTATAGACAGGATGTAGTCATTCATAAACTCCCCCGAAAAGGTGAGGTTTTCTGTTAAATTACTTTTTCGTGAATGGCAGGGAGCACATGATCTGATTTGATCATTATAGTTAGTGGATGAATCAAGAAGCATTGCCCGAAAGTCTTTTGGTTCCTTTCCGGACTTTATTGATTGTACATGTCCTTCCCCGGGACCATGGCAACTTTCGCAGCTTACATTTATAACACTATAAGTCGTTTGGTAGGAATCATCGCGGGCATTGTAATTTTTTTCCAAATTAGTAGAATGGCATTCGGCACACATGGTGTTCCAGTTCATTCCCCCACGAGTCCAATGCAACCAATCTTGGGGAATTACTTCCTGATCCGGATACAAGTCATACCATTTCTTGTTTTTTACATCCCAGGCTGTTCTCAAAGCCTGCAATTTTCCGTTGTTGGTTTTTACCAAATACTGTTGTAGAGGAGTAATACCAAAAGTATATTCAATTTTGAAAGTGTCGTAATTTCCATTGATCCCTTCAGTATATACAAAAAAGTCGTTGTTGTTTTTAAAAAAAGTACTTGTTACCCCTCCATTTGTGAAATTACTACCATCAAAATTGCCTAAAACCGTACTGTCTTCAGCGTGGTTCATACTTTTGGCGTGATGAGAGGATGACCACTTTTTATTTTCTACAGTATGGCATTCAGCGCAAGCTTGATCACCTATATAAGCCCACGTTGTGGGGGTTTGTCTTGATATTTCTGCTTTTTGTGGTTTTTCACATGAAAAAAGGAATAGCAGTAAGCTCGGGATTAAGTAAAAAGCATTAAAATTTCTCAAATTTCAAATTTCTAAAGATTGCCGTGAAGATATTCGTTGCATGGCTTTTTCCCTAATTATTTCCCCAATTTTGCGATTCTCCATTTTGCTTTCCAACCAACTAATTATATCAAAATAAATGAAAGCTCTTTTTTCATAAGGCTTGTCGCGAAGTGTGAGTAATTGACTTCTTAATTGTTTGAAAAGGGAATTTAATTCTGCGTTGGATCTGCTCATTCCCAGATTTTTCAAAAACTTTAAAATATATTGCTGATACAGTCTAAGGTCATACTTTTTTGCCAAAAACCGATAAGTAGAACGTATATAATAATCGATTACATCCAGATTTCCCACTTCATAATGAGCAACCAAATTTAAAATTCGTGCAAAGCAATGAATATCCCGGCGGATATCAACATCCTGCAAATTGATGATTTTGTTGAGCCATTGAATAGTTTGGTTATAGTCGGCATCCCCAAAATACATGCAGGCAATTTTGTAGTAAAAGATGATACTTGAGTGTTGATCCAAATGTTGAATGAAAGATTCAATGCCATTTTCTACATTTTGGATCATCTCTATTCCACTTTTAAAATCCCCGATAAGCATGAATCGGTTTAGCTGGTGCATGTAATAATATTTGTACAACCGGGTTTTCAAATCGGTACTCAAATTAATTCCATGAACCTGAGGGATTTTTTGAATTCTATCTATCGTTACCACAAAATCATCATACATACTGAGTTTCGATTGGGCGATAGATAATTTATTCAGCGCTTGAATATAAAAGTCGGTTTTGCTGATTATTAAACGAGGATTTTCTTCAAAGAGACTAACAAGTTTAATAGCGTTTTCATAACTTTTGTGGAAGTTTTGGATGAAGAAAAAATAGCCTATAAATAGGTTGTAAAGGTGAATTTTTTCAAGATCTGATAGTTCTTCTTCTTTATATTTAGGCAGGTTTTTATTCAGGTAATTTTCAATGGCATTATGATCTCTTTGATCCCTGATAAAGCCTACTTTTTTGTACAGAGAGTTTAATTTGGATTCCAGATTGGATAATTGATTTACCCTATTTATTTTTTCGTTGAGATGACTTACCTCTGCTACAATTTTATTGACGCGCATCTGGTTTTTATTATCAATCAGTTGCGGCATAATGCTTTTTTCCAGGCGAATTATTTCCAGTAATAATTCAAGATTATCATGTTGGGTGGCAATTTTCTTGCCTTTTTTTAATTGGTTGTGGCTCTGTTCGTACAAACAGCGGTCGGTAAGTAATTGGGCATAGTCAATGTGTTGCCTGATTTTTAGGTCTACGATTTTGCCATCGTGGTACAAACGCAAAGATTCAAGCAGATGCTTGTAAAGTTCGGCCTTTAGATTGGAAAGTTGATCCGGTTTTAGTTCTGGATTTTCAGATAAAACCTTATTTTCGTCAAATTCTTCCTGGCTGGAAATGGCATCAAATAATTTTATGGTTTTGGTATCTTCTTGTCCGCCTCTTTGAATATAAATTTTGAAATACCTCTTTTCATTTTTAGTAAGGGAATGGATAAGTTTGAACAGGGAATCTGACTTGTCTCTGGGCATCGTAATTATAAATTAATAAATTATCTTCTATTTCTTTATATGATAGATTTAGTTTAAATTGACTTCGTAAAAATAGGTGTTTTTTGTTTCAATTCCCATCTTGGTAATGAATAGTTTTGAATTTACTTAACTTACCCATATATGAAGGACGATAGGATTTATATTTTTGACACTACCTTGAGGGATGGCGAGCAGGTGCCAGGTTGTAAATTAAATACAGAGCAGAAGGTAACTATTGCACGCGCTCTTGAGGAGTTGGGTGTTGATGTTATTGAAGCTGGTTTCCCCGTATCAAGCCCAGGTGACTTTAAAAGTGTTGTAGAGGTGTCTAAAGCAGTAAAAGAACCCATAATATGTGGTTTAACACGTGCGGTTGACAATGATATTGAGGTGGCAGCCGAAGCACTTAAATTTGCAAAGAGAGCCAGAATACATACAGGAATAGGAACTTCAGACCAACATATTTTCAGTAAGCTGAAAACAACTCGTGAGGATGTGATAAAACGGGGTATCCATGCCGTAAAATTAGCAAGGAACCTTGTAGGTGAAGTGGAATTTTATGCTGAAGATGCAGGACGTACAGATAATGAGTTTCTTGCAAAAGTATGTGAGGAAATGATTAAAGCAGGAGCTACTGTTTTAAATATTCCTGATACAACAGGGTATTGTCTTCCCGAAGAATACGGTGCAAAAATTGAGTATTTGATGAATAATGTGCCCAATATCGATAAGGCAATTCTTTCCACACATTGTCATAACGATCTGGGTCTTGCAACAGCAAACTCCATTACAGGAGTAAAACATGGAGCAAGGCAAATAGAATGTACAATCAACGGAATTGGAGAGCGTGCAGGAAATACAAGCCTGGAAGAGGTGGTAATGATCATTAAAAAAAGAAATGATATACCCTACAAAACCAGAGTGATCACAGAGAAATTCCAGTCTATAAGTCATCTCGTTTCTGATACGATGGGCATGTTGGTTCAACCCAATAAGGCTATAGTTGGTAGTAATGCATTTGCACACTCTTCTGGTATCCATCAGGACGGTGTCATAAAAGATCGTTTAAATTATGAGATTATTGACCCCGCTGAAGTAGGTGTAAATCGTTCTGAAATTGTATTGACAGCAAGGAGTGGACGTGCGGCACTTAGATTTAGATTGGAACAGTTGGGTTATCTTCTTGAAGTTGAAGAAATCAACAAAGTATACAAAGAATTTTTGATTATGGCTGATGAAGCCCTCGAAGTTCGGGACAACGAACTTCACGAATTATATAAAATGTGTAAGAAGAAAGAAATAGTGGGATAAAATGGCAAAAACCCTTTTTGATAAAGTATGGGATAATCATGTTGTACATAAAGTAGATGATGGTCCCGATGTATTGTATATCGATAAGCACCTAATTCATGAAGTAACCAGCCCTCAGGCGTTTGCAGGTTTGGAAAAGCGTGGATTACCGGTATTCAGACCTAAACAAGTGGTCGCTACTGCCGACCATAATGTTCCAACTCAGAATCAGCATTTACCTATCGTAGATCAGCTTTCGAGGAAGCAGGTTGAAAAACTGACTGAAAATTGTAAAAATCACGGTATTGAATTG
>JAOUKG010000193.1 GCA_029882725.1 Cyclobacteriaceae bacterium | reverse complement strand
GGTAATTAAATTCAGCAGAGACGGAGAAATATACCATACAATAAAATTCGGGGAAAAGTATACATATATGAAACTAATCAAGGAGGGGTATCTTTCTTTATACACTGCTCGCTATGATAATAGTTCGGACTTTTCAATATCCATTTTTAAGAAAATGGACGGAGAAGTAATTGAAATCCCTAATATTGGGTTTAAAAAGTACTTATCTGAATTTCTATCTGAATGCAGTGACGTTCAGTCGGGAATTTTGAATGGCACATACAAAAGAAAAGATCTGGACATTATACAGGAAGAGTTCAACAACTGCATTGAAGAAAAAACGCAATTGATAAACAATACTGAATCTAAAACAGATTCTGAACCCGATCTTTCCAACCCTAAATTAGATGAACTTATTTCAAAAATAACTTCCGCCATTAACAACTCAGATATTGAAAATAAAAGTGATGTTTTGGAAATCATTGATGCCATAAATAAACGTAAACAATCAGGAGAAAGCATTCCAAACTACCTCTCAAATTCCTTAGTAAATGAATTGGAAGGCCATGAAAAATTAACTGAATTGGCCGATGAATTAATCAATTTTTAAAATTAATTTACTGATTTAACTATCCTTTTCTCTATTTATGTTTCCTATTGAAAAGGGTTTGTTAATTTTGCAAAAAATTAAATCCATGAGTGAATACAACTTTCGAGATATTGAAAATAAATGGCAGACCTATTGGGAAGATAGAAAGTTATTTCAAACTACGTTAGATTCAGAAAAACCTAAGTTTTATGTTTTGGACATGTTTCCCTACCCTTCAGGGGCAGGACTACATGTAGGGCATCCTCTTGGCTATATCGCGACCGATATTGTAGGACGCTTTAAAAAATTAAAAGGATTCAATGTATTGCACCCCATGGGTTTTGATGCCTTTGGTCTTCCCGCCGAACAATACGCCATTCAAACGGGGCAACACCCTGCAATTACTACTGAAGAAAACATTAAAAGGTATAAATCCCAAATGAAAAACATTGGATTTTCATACGATTGGGATCGTGAATTGCAAACCTGTGATCCTGATTTTTACAAATGGACCCAGTGGATATTTCAACAATTGTATAAAAGCTGGTACAATAATAAAAGTAAGAAAGCGGAAGCAATAGAAGATTTGATAAACATTTTCGAAAAAGAAGGTAATACCTCTGTTTCAGCTGCTTGCGATGAAGATACTCCACTGTTTTCTGCTAATGAATGGAGTTCGAAATCAGCTCACGAAAAAGATGCATTGCTCAATAAATACAGACTTACCTACCCTGCAGAAGCGCTTGTAAACTGGTGCCCTGAAATGGGAACGGTTCTCGCAAATGATGAAGTAAAAGAAGGCTTTTCAGAACGAGGAGGATACCCCGTTGAAAGAAAACAGATGAAACAATGGATGATGAGAATCACCGCTTTCGCTGATCGCCTTGTGGATAATCTCGAAAAACTGGACTGGTCTTCTTCAATGAAAGACATGCAAACCAACTGGATTGGAAGGTCTTATGGTTGTGAATTAACTTTTGAAGTAGATAATAGCGATATCAAATTAACAGCCTTTACTACTCGTCCCGACACCATTTATGGGGTAACCTATATGGTGTTAGCTCCAGAACATGAATTAGTTGCCACATTAACCTTACCTGATCATAAAAATGAAGTTGAAGAATACGTGAAGTGGGCTTCAAACAGGTCGGAAAGAGAAAGAATGGCGGAAAAAGCTGTAACAGGAGTTTTTACGGGCTCCTATGTTATCAATCCGTTTTCAGGAGAAAGAGTGCCGCTTTGGATAGCAGACTATGTGCTTGCTGGTTATGGCACAGGTGTGGTTATGGCAGTGCCTTCCTCTGATGATCGAGATTACAAATTTGCCAAACATTTCAACCTACCTATTATTAATGTAATTGAGGGTACTGAAAATTTAGAAAATCCTACAGATATCAAAAGAGGTAAAATGATCAATTCCGGATCATTAAATGGGTTGAATACAGAACAGGCAATAGAGAAAGCTATTCAAATTGGAGTTGACAAAAATATTGCCGTTTCGAAAGTAAATTACAAAATCAGGGATGCTGTATTTAGCAGACAGCGATATTGGGGTGAACCTGTTCCTGTATATTATAAAGATGGGATTCCTCATTTAATTCCTGAAAATGAACTTCCCCTGGAATTGCCTCCGGTTGATGAATATAAACCTACATCGGAGGGTGAACCTCCTTTGGCAAGGGCTCAAAACTGGAAATATAAAGGAAAATACGACTATGAAACCACCACTATGCCCGGTTGGGCGGGTTCAAGTTGGTATTTCCTTCGGTATATGGATGCCCAAAATCAGAAGAAACCTTTCGAAAAAGATATTGTTTCCTACTGGAATCAAGTAGATCTTTATATAGGTGGCACAGAACATGCTACCGGCCATTTATTGTATTCCAGGTTCTGGAATCTCTTCCTTTATGACAGGGGCTTTATTAATCATGAGGAGCCTTTCCAAAAATTGGTTAACCAAGGCATGATACAGGGAAGATCAAGCCTGGTTTATCGTGAAAAAGGAACAAACCGATTCATAAGTAAGGGCTTAATCGATAATTATGAAGTTGCCCCAATGCATATCGATATCAAAATGGTTAAAGATGATGTGCTGGATATAGAACAATTTAAACAATGGCGTCCCGATTTAATCGATGCCGAGTTTGTACTTGAGGATGAAAAATACCACTGTGGTTTCGAAGTAGAGAAAATGTCGAAACGGCTTTACAATGTTGTAAACCCCGATGATATTATTGATGAATACGGCGCCGATACTCTTCGTTTGTACGAAATGTTCCTGGGCCCTTTAGAGCAAAGTAAGCCCTGGGATACAAAGGGAATTGAAGGTGTACATCGTTTTCTTAAAAAATTATGGGCCCTGGTTTTTGACAGAGAGGGCAATTTCAGATTGACAGATGAAAAACCCGGTAGTGATGAATTAAAAATATTACACAAAACTATCAAGAAAACTGAAGATGATATCGAAAGGTTATCATTTAATACGGCTGTTAGTGGGTTTATGATTTGTTTGAACGAACTATCAGCTCTTAATTGTCAAAAAAGGGAGATCATCGAACAGTTAATTGTATTAATTTCACCTTTTGCACCTCATATTTGTGAAGAGTTGTGGGAAAGGTTGGAGCATAATGAAAGTATTTTAAAAGCTAACTACCCTCAATTTGAAGCCAAATATTTGGTTGAAAATGAATTTGAATATCCAATCATGATAAATGGCAAGTTAAGAGCAAAAATCACTTTTGGTCTTGAAACTCCTGAAGATGATATAAAATCTACAGTACTTGCCCATGAAAATGTACAAAAATGGATTGAGGGGAAAACTGTTAAAAAGCTGATCATTGTACCCAAAAAAATAATCAATGTGGTGGTATAAATTTCTGGCTTTTCTATTATTTATCAGTTTCTTTCAGGGAAAGGCTCAGTTAAATAATCCTCAAATTGACGATGGTACTCAGGAAGGTTGGCATTGGTATTATTATCACGATTCTATTAATAGTGAGCCTCTTAGTCTCAACATTATCATAGTTAATCCAGATCACTTTATTCCTGATCTTTTTCAGTTAAATGATAGTTTATTTCACACCTCTCATGCAGCCAGGTCAAACAAGGCAACTTTCGCTATCAACGCAGGTTTTTTTAATGTAAAAGAGGGTGGTTCAGCTTCCTTTTTCCAGGACGAAGGAAAAATTGTAAGCGGAAAAGTAAACGACAATAGTTTCATTTCAAAAAATGCTATTGCCATCAAGAGGAATGGAACTGTACACTTTTTAGAAAAACCAAAAAATGGTTGGATACGATTAGGTAAGTACAAAGACATACTAGCAACAGGTCCCTTATTAATTATGGAAAATATAGATTTGCCAATTGACACCATACCTTTTAATACCAAACGTCACCCTCGCAGTGCAATAGGACAAACCAAAGAAGGAAAAATAATCCTCCTAACCGCAGATGGACGAAATAATCAGTCAGTGGGACTTACAATAAATGAACTCCAAACTCTTATGAAAGAATTGGGTTGCATTAATGCCATAAATCTAGATGGAGGAGGCTCATCGACCCTTTTTATTAATGGAAGAACTGAGAATGGAGTAGTGAATTATCCTTCAGACAACAAAACATTTGACCATTATGGAGAGCGTAAAGTGGGAAGTATTTTACTTTTCAAAGAAAAACGAAATTGATCTTTTGTTCTATTGAGTATAATTCATACTTTTGCACACCCTTACGGCATGAGGCCTAAAAGGATTTCTAATTTTTTGAATGATTGGCGCTGTGGCCGAGTGGCTAGGCAGAGGTCTGCAAAACCTTCTACAGCGGTTCGAATCCGCTCAGCGCCTCTTGAATAATCGGTGGTACAATAGATATGTATCACCGATTATCAACTACCTTTCACCAATCGTGTAATGTGCATGACACGCACAAGTTTAATAGCTAATTTCGTGCTTCATTATTGAAGGAAAACAACTTAGGATTTAAATAGTAATGATTTTTAAAAGGCCTAATAAAACTGAAATAAAAACAAAATCATTTACTGATTACGTTAATTTCGATTTGATTTTATCAAAACAAATCCGTTTTCTTTTTCTTATAATAGGTTTTCTGTTTTTTCATTATACTTCCTGGTCACAAATCATTACAATTAAAAATCAAAATACAGGAACCGTTGTTGAACATGTTTTTATTTATAATTCCCAGAAAACCAATTCTACTTATAGTGATGAACAGGGGAATTTCAATTTAAAAGAATTTAGTGAAAGTGACTCCATCCATTTTCAACACCCTTCTTTTTATGAAATATCCTTTTCATTTAGTGAATTACAAAAACAGACCATTATTTACCTTGTGGAACACATTCTTGAAATGGATGAGTTTATAGTTTCAGCCAACAAATGGGAGGAATCCTACAGTGAAATACCAAATACAATCATCTCCATTAATTCAAAACAAATAGAATTCAGAAACCCTCCAACCTCTGCAGATCTTTTGGAATCCACAGGAAAAGTTTTCGTGCAAAAAAGTCAACTAGGGGGAGGAAGTCCCATGATAAGGGGGTTCGCTGCAAACTCAATTCTGATAATTGTAGATGGAGTAAGGATGAATAACGCCATGTTCAGGTCCGGAAACCTTCAAAACATACTCAACATAGATCCTATGGCTCTAGAAAGTTCAGAAGTAATATTTGGCCCTGGGTCCGTTCTTTATGGATCCGATGCACTGGGAGGTGTTATTGATTTTCATACGAAAACCTCTCCTTTCACAAAAGAAAAGGAATTTAATGTAGGTGTAAAAACACGTTATGCAACAGCCAATAGTGAAAAAACAGCAGGTATAAACTTTGGTTATTCCGCAAAAAAAATCAGTTTCTTTACTCATTTTACCTACTCTTCATTCGGAGACCTTCGTATGGGTAGTCGATTTACCAATAAATTTCCTGACTTCGGAAAAAGGTGGGAATATGTTGAACGTATAAACGGCACCGACCAGATTGTAACAAACGCAAACCCTTTAATTCAAAAACAATCGGGATACAATCAATACAGTGCTGTTTCAAAATTGGTTTATCAAATTAATGAAAAGCAAAAACTCAGCTATGGGTTTTATTTAAGTAATACAGGCAACATTCCACGTTATGATCGATTAACACAATATAATAATGGAACATTGCGCTTTGCAGAATGGAATTATGGCCCTCAAAAATGGATGAGGCATAGTCTTACTTTGGAAAATGAAAATAAAAAAAAGGCGTTCGATGAGTCAAAACATATTATTTCTTATCAAAATTTTGAAGAAAGCAGGATCACCCGATCTTTTAACAATACTCAAAGAACCAGCAGAACCGATATATTAGATGCGCTAAATTTCAATTTCGATTTCAATAAGGCCTTTAAGCATTCCAGACTTTTTTATGGAGCAGAATATATTTTTAATTCAATTGAATCAAGTGCATTCACAAAAAATATTGAGACAAAACAGATTGAAACTACTT
>JAOUKG010000192.1 GCA_029882725.1 Cyclobacteriaceae bacterium | reverse complement strand
CATCGGAATGGGTAAAAAAATAATAGAGACGTGGTAGAGACGTTGCATGCAACGTCTCTACCACGTACAACCTATCCTACAAATGTAAACGCCATACCTGTTTTACCGGCACGTCCGGTTCTACCAATACGGTGAATATAGGTTTCATAATCACGGGGAATTTCATAGTTGATAACATGAGTAACATTGGATATATCCAATCCTCTTGCTGCAACGTCTGTAGCAACTAAAACCTGAGTTCTTCCAGATTTGAAATTTCTAAGAGCATTTTGTCTGTACCCCTGTGTTTTATCACCATGGATTTCATCGACAGCAACTCCTGATCTTTTTAGATTTTGAGCAATTTTAGAAACATTTATTTTTGTTTCAGCAAAAACTATTACTTTTTCAAAAGTAACGTCATTGATCAAATCGATTAGTTTACTCAACTTTTGTTCTCTGCTTACCCTAACAACCTCTTGTGTGATATGATCTGCAGCTATATTTCCTGAAGATACTTTTACTTCAACAGGATTGGTCATAATTTTTTGAATAAGCATTTTTTGCTTAGGATCAATTGTAGCAGAGAAAAGCAATGTCTGATCAATATTAACCATTCCTGAAGTAAGAAATTCAACATCTTTGCTGAACCCCATGTCCAGCATTCTGTCAAATTCATCCAAAACCAATACAGAAACCTGAGCAAGTTTTATGTTTCCTCTTTTCACAAGATCTGTAACACGTCCTGGTGTTCCCACGATAATGTGATTGAAACGGCGAAGGTTTTTTATATTGTCACGAATGTTGGAACCACCAATTAATGAAGTGATATATAAACTCATACCACGCGAAAGTTTTATAAACTCCTGTTCCACTTGCAAGGCCAGTTCCCGGGTAGGAACTAAAATCATGGTTTGAAAATCATCTTCACCTTTTAAAAGGCCGTTAATAATTGGCATTAGAAAAGATGCCGTTTTACCAGTACCTGTTGAGGCAATTCCAATTACATTTTTTAATTCAGAAATAGGTAAAAAAGTTTTTTCCTGAATTTCAGTAGGTTGTGTATAACCCAGTTTTTCAATGTTTTTCAATAGCAATTCGTGCATTGGAAAATCACTGAATGTATGATTTGATTTGTAGTTGGCTTCTTCAAGAGGCCGGCCAATGTTTACTAGTTTTTTTACATCAATACTTGATGAACGACTGTTTCTTTTGTTTGTAGGTCTTCTTTTTGAGGTAAAAGTTCTTTTACCTGACCTGAAATTTTGTGTTGTACTCATTAATATTTTTTATTGTGATATCTGTTGTAGGCACCTGCCGGCAACAAAGGAATAAGAATCAAAAATCACGCGGAATCGGCTTTGTACCCGAATTTTGTAAATGGCAAGAAGATATGCTTTAAATATTTTGCCTGGATCGAGTAAAACGAGGTGCGGTTTACAGAAATATGACTGTTACCCTATTTTCAGGGTGCAAAGGTACTGCTATTTAAATTAGTAAACAGCAATAGTGTGAAATATTTTTAAAATTAACCGGAAACATAACACAAAAAAGAATTTAAACCAACTAAAAATCACTTTTTACTGAATAATTTTTGGTCATACCTCCATCTTCGTGCTTCAGGTTATGGCAATGCATGAGATATATCCCTTCAAAATCTGTGAAACCCATGATCACTTCTCGTTAATAGCCCCAAACACTTCTTTAAAACACTGTGCATCAGAAAACCCTCTTTCATCTAATTTTCCATGATAAAAACTCTCAATGAAATTTTCACTACTCGTCCAAACAGTTTGGATAATGCCCTGATACCTTTGGTTCATAGGTTCTTTTGCACTGCTACGAAACTTTACCATATCAGCCACTTGTAAAACCCCCACCTTTGGGTTACGCCAAGGGCAAGTGGCTACATTAAAACCTTTCATAGCAAAATACACCGGAGTTTGATCGGGTCGTTCGTAATGCCAATCACAAATAAATACATCCTTGGGTATCATATCGATAGCCCGGTAAGTGTTATTGAAACTGGCTTCCCAAATTCCCATTCCCGTTGTTTTTCCATCAATCAGGCGGTCGCCCCAAATCCACAAGTCCCTGCCCTTTTCAGCCAGGTGGTTTCTTACTTTCGTAACCTCGCCGGCAAATAATTCGGCAGGATCCTTTCCACTACAACGTGGGCATTTGGGATCGGCCAGATAAAAGATTTCATCCATTCCGGCATGAAATGATTTAGCCTCAAAGACATCCATGATTTCGTCAACAATATCAAACACCACATTATGCACATCAGGGTGCAAAGGACAATAACTCTTGCAATACAACCCATCTTCATTGGGCCATACATATTCTTCGGGCAATTTTACATGAGGCGTTTCATCAAATTCGGGATACACCTCCAATAATTTTGAAGGTGTGCTGTGCCATGATTGGTGCCCCAATAAATTTACCTGAGGTATAAGGTTTATATTATATTTTTTACAAACCTCTACAATGCTTTTGATTTCCTTATTAGACAAGCCGTCTTTACTTGCCAATTCGGGGCGACTTTTATATTGATATTTATAATCGACTCTGAGAATCAGTGTATTTACCCGACGAGGGACCAGTTCTTTTTCTATAAAATTCAGGAAAGGTTTCAATCCTGAAGGATCAGGAGCGGCTATGCACAAACCCCGAACAGGAAGTTCTTTGGGATTAAATTCTTGTGCTTGTACTGACACACTTAACAATACCAGGATTATAAATGTTGAAATTGATTTTTTTACTAACATCTTCTTTTTCTTTATTATTAGTTCAACCTTCTTCCTACTGCATTTTATCTAATAACCAATATAGAAAATATATCCGAAAACAGCTCGACAGGAAATAGTTTAGTTCAAAATTTGGTTTGATTACCAAACTATTGGGTAACTCCCTCGTGAGGTATTCATATATGGTATTAAAACCCCTATACGAAGAAGAACACTCTCTTTTTTGGCCATAAATTGAAATTTCAATTTATGGCCAATGGCACTTCATTTACTTCTCAGGCTTAGTTTCGGAATTTAAGCATATATCTTCACTTTGCCCGTTCGTATCTATAGCGCCTGTGATCTTTTCAGTTAGCCTTAATTACTCTCAAAAGGTGAATTTTATCCCGTAGGGATTATATGATTGTAGAAACAATGGGTTATCCTCATCCCGTCCCGTCAGGGACGAAATGTTAATTCTCAGAATGATTTGTGAATTTACTGCTATATCTTTCCCCTAACTAATAGCATTGGATTCAGATGAGGCACACTTGGATACATGGGTGCATGGGTGGGCAGACACATGGGTGGGGGGAATGGGCAGACACATGGGTCTGCCCCTACAATTTGTTCCTTTCATGAATTTCTCTTAACTTCTCCGCGCATTTAACCTATCGTATTATTATGGCTTCAAGTCGAAAGTTTTACCAACCAGGAATATCCCGTGCTCCCTCTTTCATTGGCATTCTCAAATCCATAAATATTTATACAATAATCTGGTTATTACTAACCCTTATAACCACAAGTATCTATGGATACTGGTTTCAAAATGATTCAATGGTGAATGGTTTTGGGCAATGGGTGTTGACTTTGTCAGGAGAATTTTTTCTGATCGCGTTAATTATGGGGGTAATCGTATTGTTTATACATGACAAACGTCAAACAGACGACCCTATCCAAAGAATGTATCCTGTTGTGATCTGGGGAAGGAAATTGTTGGTGAAAATGGGTCCCTTACTGAGGCAGTATCTGTTTTTAAATGATCAGGAAGAGACTCCTTATAATAGGATTACCCGAAATTGGGTTTACGAAACTTCTAAAGGAGTGAGAAATACCATAGGTTTCGGAAGTCAGATAGACATGGATAAAGTTGGCACTACTTTAATCATGCCTGCTACCTTTACAAATACTGCGATAAAATCCGGCGAAGAAACCAGTAGGGAATACGAGAAAATAATTGGTGCCCATACCGGTGTAGAACCTGTGATACTTCATCATTTTGTACATATTAGTGCCATGTCATTTGGCGCATTGTCGTATAGGGCGCATGCAGCATTGAATTTAGGAGCAAAAAATGCAGGTATATTACACAATACGGGTGAGGGATCTTTGGCCCCTTGTCATGAATATGGCGGTGGAGATTTGGTTTTCCAAATTGGAACTGCTAAATACGGAATACGTGATGCTGAGGGTAATCTGGACGACAATTTATTAAAAGAAGTAGCCTCAAAACCCCAGGTCAAGATGTTGGAAATCAAACTGGCTCAGGGGGCAAAACCAGGAAAAGGAGGCATGCTCCTGAAAGAGAAAATCACTGAGGAAATATCGAAAATAAGGAAAATACCTATGGGCAAAGATGCCTATGCACCGGCCCGACATAAGGAGTTTTCGGATGTGGATGGATTATTTGATTTTATAGATCATATAAGGGGAATTGCGAAAAAACCTGTAGGTATTAAAATGGTCATTGGTCATACTTCAGAAATTGAAGCCATCGCGGCTAAAATGAAAAAAGAACCAGGACGAGGCCCCGACTATATTGTGATTGACGGTGGCGATGGAGGAACAGGGGCTGCACCATTGGTATTGAGTTCTTATTCAGGTTTACCTATGAAACAAGCTGTGGCTGTTGCTGATTGGGCTTTAAAGATCCATAATGTACGCGATAAGATTGTACTTTTTGCAAGTGGAAAAATTGCAACGCCAATAGATATAGCGGTTGCGATGGCCCTTGGAGCCGATGCCGTGTATATGGCAAGAGGGTTTATGTTATCTCTGGGTTGTATTCAGGCCCTGGAATGCCATACCAATCATTGCCCCACAGGAATTGCAACTCAAAATAAAAAACTAGAAAAAGCCTTGAATATTGAAGCCGCAGCAAAACGAGTGGAGATGTATGCGAAAGCACTTTATAAAGAAACCACCATGCTCTGCGAATCAAGTGGTTATAGTAGCCCTGACCAAATTACTTCAGACGATATCATGGTAGTTACATCTCCCGGGCACCTTGATTATTTATCTGAACTTCATGGTGTTTCTGCCTATGAAGCAAGTAAGGAACGAAATGAAGCCCGTAAACAAGGTATCACTGTTGGGGAAATGAAGATGAAATAAAATCAGTAGCCAAACTTTTTAAGACTTTCGTCTGATTTTCGCCAGTTTTCTGAAACCTTTACGAAGGTTTCAATATGGACATGCTTGCCAAAGAAATCCTCGAGGTCTTTTCTGGCTTCAATTCCCACTTTTTTAAGGGCCGCTCCCCCTTTTCCAATCAGTATTCCTTTCTGGCTTTTACGCTCCACATAAATTTCTGCACGCATCCTAATAATATCTTCCTCCTCAAGGAAATCCACAATTTCTACTTCAGTACTATAAGGCACTTCCTTTTTGTAATTCATAAAAATCTTTTCCCTGATAATTTCAGATGCAAAAAAACGTTCAGGTTTATCGGAAATAGCATCTTTTGCGAAATAGGCAGGGTGTTCCGGTAGCCTTTGGCTTATCTTATCCACTAGTTCAGAAACTCCTTCCCCGGTAAGGGCCGACAGTGAATGATACTCAGTTGCAGGTAAAATCCCCTTCCAATATTCCATTTTATCGTGTAATTGACTACCTACTGCCAAATCTGTCTTATTAATAATTAAGATAATTGGAACTTCAATATTTTTTAGCCTATTATGAATGTCTTCGTCATACTTTTCACCTAATTCAATAAGCAACAAAATTACATCGGCGTCTTCTAAAGATGTATTTACAAAAGCCATCATGGACTCATGCAATTTATATTCAGGTTTCAATATTCCTGGAGTATCAGAATATACTATTTGAAAATCTTCACCACTAATAATACCCATAATTCTATGACGTGTCGTTTGGGCCTTTCTGGTAATAATTGAAAGTTTTTCGCCCATCAAGCGATTCATCAATGTTGATTTCCCGGCATTGGGCTTTCCTATAATAGATACAAATCCTGCTCTGTGTGGTTTTTCCATAAGGTACAAAGGTAGTATATTTTTCAGTCTGAATTAGAGTTTCCATATTTACGTGCTATCGGAGCTGACAAAAGTTGATC
>JAOUKG010000191.1 GCA_029882725.1 Cyclobacteriaceae bacterium | reverse complement strand
TTCAGCGCCTTCCAATAAATGTTCCTCCACGGGCATTTTGGCCCTTCCCTCCTCTTTATGGAATTTCAATAACCCTTTGGGCAGATTCCCATAATTCAATCCCTTTTCGGTTAACAAGAACTCAAGTACTTCAGCATATTTACCGTCCTCAATTAAAGGCTCAAGTTGAAGCCCCTGTCTAATCATTACCTCTTTCAAATCATCATAGAATGCAAATTCTGTTAGCCCTGAAAAGAAAGTTTCCATTTTCTTCTCTTTCATCAAGGCTACATCCTGATTTGATTTTCCCAGATTGTTTTCCATGAAGGAAAACACTGATTTGAACATACGACTTGCTGCCCCCGAGGCAGGCACAAATTTTACGATATTGTAATTTGTCGAGTGATCGCTATAGAAAGAAATAAAATTTTCTTCTTCTTTTTTATTTAAAACAATTATCCCGTCTTGTGGAATTGCAGCTCTTTCGAGCGTCATTGGAGGAAACCCCTTTTTAAATTGTTCAATCTGATTATAAACGGTATCAAGCGATATACCTAATGCATTTATTTGTTCTTCGTCTGTTGTATTTAACATGGTTTACCTTTTTTATAATTTATGGGAAGGCTATAACTCCCTCAACGTAGAGAGAGAGACGTAGCAGGCTAAAACTCCTTCAACGTAGAGAGGGAGACGTAGCATGTGCTACATGCAGGGAGATGTAACATGCTACGTGAGGGAGACGTAGCATGCTACAATACAGGGAGACGTAGCATGCTACAATACAGGGAGACGTAGCATGCTACGTCTCTACTCTATGTTAACTCCGGCCTTGCCAATGGCTATGTTCATCCCAAACCTTAGGTTCAAAGAATTTGCGTTTGCTGGCACAAAATAACTATTTAATCTGTCTGTTAACACATATACCTGTACCGGCCCCGGCTTGACTATCAATCCGGCCATTACATTTTCAATACTTTTATCCTTGTAGGTAATTCCTGCCAATACAGTCAAAATGCTTTTCAATTTGAGTTGATAATTCACTCCAATCACGGGATCCAGTTTACCTCCATTTAGACCAGAATAAACAGTACCTCCGATAGACCCCAGCAAATTTAAATCATAGTGTACGCCTGCTGTTGCCTTTCCATTCAACCCGGTTCGGAAACTTGTAATGGTTTGTTCCTGAGGTTTAATCAAGGTGACAAGTGAATCCAATTCATTTGAAGGATTGGCAGAATTAGGATCAAACATCAGCTGAACAACATCCACACCTTTGAATTTATAATTAATATTTTCAGATCTATAAGACTGTATATCCGTTTTCCAGTTAATAAAACCTATATCGGTTAGTGAACCAGAAAACGACATACTTTCGCTTAATTCAAAATCAATCCCTACATCAATTCCGTAACCATTATTGGGTCCGGATAAAAATTCAGAAGGAGAATAATTGCCTATTGCATTAAATCCTGACATATTATATTCTGAATTGTTTAAGATTAGAGTGACAGAATCGGCACTTATATGTAAACTTCCATCCTGAGAACCTTCTCCACCTGCCAGTCCATTCAAATGTTTCACACGAACGCCTACAGTGAGCTTATCTGTAATTTGTCGAGCGTATGTAGCAGAGTACTCTAAATAAGTTGCAGAAAAAGCCTGAAAATCATTTAAGTCAATAGTATTACTTACCCTATTATCTCCCGGACCAAGCAAGGCCCATTTTATCAATTCCGAAGTGTAATTCACTCTGGATTCAGACCGCAGTCTGCTACCAAAGGATATATATCCCTGTCCCATTCTTATTCCCACCATAAGCAACTGAATATCCAGATCAAGACTGTTGTCCATTCTTTTTTTCAACCCCAATGGGAAATTTTCTTTATCAATTACCAAGGAGTCATTCATATCCCTCACAAAAATATCATTAAAACTAAACCCCATTCCGGCATCAAACGCAACGGAAGACAATCCTGGAAGACCAATTACAAGTTTATTATCTGGCATAAATGCAGGATTCAACCAATTAGATTCCGGGAGCCTTTCTTTTGACTGGTAAGTAGCTATACTAAATTGAGCTTTTGCGGCAAAGGCCGAGAGAAAAACGATATAAAACAGTATGGTTCTCATATTTTAGCCCTCCCTTTTATTCCAATATGTAAATCAAGATAATCCTGATCTGTAAACCTTACAGGCACTGCACCGCCCTGTTCTGTTGTAAAAGTAATGTACATTTTAAGCTGCGCTGAATTGGATAAATTCGTTAATCTATTTGGATCCAAAACCACGATAGTTTCCTTGACCAACTCCGTAGAAGTCCTGCCCCCGACATCGGTTACAGGTGATTCAGTTATCAGGGGATCGGAAATAAACAATTGCTCCAAGGAATTTCCTCCTGAATCAAAAAATTCCATCACAATTCCGATATTCATTGGGAAACGGTTTCGCGTGGTTATAATTAATTCCCCCTGTGTTATATTCGCAAAAAAATCACCTGCAAAATTCAGTTGTTTTTCAAAATACAGGTTATTAAGTCTCCCATACAGAGGTATTTCAGCTCTTGCTGTTACGGTTGCCTGACTTGCATCCAACACAAATATTTTACCTGGCCCTCCCGGATATTCTGCAGAAGCATCATAATTTATTTCTACCGGTATTTTTGAAAACACATCCTTTAAATTGGAATTAGTATGATCTATGGTAATGGTACTGGTAACAGATTCACCAAATTGATTAGGTGGTATTGGAGCTCCAATTGAATAAGGTTGTAGAGAGGTCATTGCCGCCCCCGTAAGTAAGGTGGTATTTCCCTGCTGATCTTTTACCCCAAAAGAGTTTACGCTTACGTTGAAAGGAACGCCGAAGCTATTTATAATTTCCACTTCAACTTTAGGTTCTTCAATACTAAATTCTGTAGCAGTAGTATTCCCTAACACATTGATACTTTGAACTCCTGTTCTATTTTCAAAGGTTTGTTGTCCGGCTGTACCATACAGCATCTTAAAAACAGGGTTTAAAATACTCAATTTTACATCGGCTTTATTGACGGCAGTAACAGGGGTGCCATTGGCAGAAAGCGAAACATCCACATCAAAAGGTAATTGATTAAACCCAGACGGGCCATTTGACAGATTTAAAATGGCTCCTGCCAAATCAATATTAAAATTATTTTGCCCCACTGCTACGGTAAATGTTTGCTCCAGTGCAACAGCATTGATTGTTAAAGAAGAAATCCTGATTGTAATAGTCACGTCGGTATTTACAAAGTCAGAAAACACGGAAACTTCAAGCGTTCCGGCATTGAGTTCTACAGTTTCGAGGGATTCATTATTGGTGGTTCCAATTTGCATAATACTGGAGACACTTCCTGAGGCAGAACCAGTAGCTGTAGTTGTAAAGCCTGTAAGAGTAACTGTTTGACTTGCCTGAGGAAGAAAAGAATAATAATCTGTAGCCAGAACTTTATATAATTCCTTTTCAAAATACAAGGTAGTGGTACCATCGGAACGGGTACCCACCGTAAAATCAGGAATCTGATCATCAAAATCACTAAATATCACATGTGAATCTACTACTGGAAATTCCAACAACGGATCCAATTCCGGGGATTTTATCTTATCTAAATCTTTCAACTCATTGAAACAACCAGAAAGAACAAATGACGAAATAAAACCTACAGCAAATAACTTTTTCATTTAAAAATACTTTGATCCAACTATACCAATATGCAATTTAACAAATACACACACAATATTTATGATCTGCAAAAATTTGTTTTTAAATAAAACAGATTAATATCCTAAAAACCTTAGTATACTCTACAATGCTTTTTAATTTTGTAATAACAACATCAAAACATGACACTTACAGATACATACAAACATAAAGGATTACGAAAGGCATTAATAAAAACGATCATGGAAAAAGGGATTTCTCAACCTGCCGTGCTCGATGCTATTAACAAAGTGCCTCGTCATTTCTTTTTTGATGCGGCATTCTTGCAACATGCCTATGCAGATAAAGCTTTCCCAATAGGTCAGGGTCAAACCATTTCGCAACCTTATACAGTAGCCTTTCAAACTGAAAAATTAGAAATAAAACCAGGGGATAAGGTATTGGAAATCGGAACCGGAAGTGGTTATCAAGCTTGTGTTTTATTGGAAATGGGAGCCAATGTTTACACCATTGAGTACATTGAAGAACTCTATCAGCAAACGCGTAAATTTTTACCCAAAATTGGCTATAAACCTCACTTTTTCTTAGGTGATGGAAGCAAGGGTCTTCCCACACATGCCCCCTACGACAAGATTATTGTGACTGCGGGTTGTCCGTCGGTACCTTCCGAATTAATTGACCAATTAAAACCCGGAGGCATTCTTGTTATACCTGTAGGTGACAACGAACGGCAAAAAATGATAAGGATTAAAAAAATTGATAACAAAAAACTCAAAAAAGAGGAATTCGACTATTTTAGTTTCGTTCCCTTAAAAGGGGAAAAGGGATGGTCGTTGTAGATTAACTTGTTTATGGTTTACTTTACACAAAATTTATAACATGGCCCTAATTAAGAAAACAGCTAAACAATCTTTCACTACCATGACGGAATTGGTGTTGCCCAACGATACCAATACTCTCAATAATTTAATGGGAGGAAGACTTATGCACTGGATGGATATCGTTTCCGCAATAGCGGCTCAAAAACACAGCAACAGGATTGTTGTAACTGCTTCTTTTGACAACATTTCATTCAAAAAATCAATTCAATTAGGTAATGTGGTAACTCTAAAGGCACATGTTACCCGCTCTTTTAATTCTTCAATGGAAGTTCATATTACGGTTGAAGCCGAGGACATTCCTTCAGGTAAGAAATTCGCTACACACAGTGCTTATGCTACTTTTGTTGCTGTTGATCAGGCCGGACGCCCCATTGATGTACCTGAATTGGTTCCCGAAACCCAGGAAGAGCAGGCACTATATGATGCTGCACTGAGAAGACGGCAACTGCGCCTGATATTGGCAGGTCGCATAAAACCCGATGAAGCCGACGAATTAAAATCTTTATTTGAAATAAAACATGGATAAAGCGGGTATCATAACGTTGTTTGATAAACATGATTTCTATTTAATTCCCGATAAAGAGGAAGTAAAAAGTAAAATCATTATTGAAGATACCCCTGCCAAAATATCCCAACCTGAAGAAATTACATCACAAAAAGAGGTTCCTGAAAAGGTTATTTCTGAAGTTGTCACAGAGGTGAATGAAGTTGTTAATTCCGAAGTAACTAAGGAAGAAATAGATCAGGAAACCATTGAAATTACAGGTACCAACAAGATGGGTATTTCTGTTATAGTACACTATTCTGGTGAAGTAGTTCCCTCCGACAAAGAATTGCTCACAAAAATATTGGCTTCAGTAAATGTTGATATAAAAAATATCCTTTTGGTAAATATTCATTCATTTACAGGAAATAAAGTAGATTTTAGTGCAAAAAACCTCGTTTTTGGACACAAAACCCATGATGAGTATTTTCCTGATGCACCCTTTTATTCAATACATGAACACGAGGGGATGCAATTCCTTTTTTCTGATGAATTATCGGCTCTCCACGATAATCGCGATTTAAAACTAAAACTGTGGGAAGGGTTGAAAAAATTATTTACTCCTTCTGTAGGGTAGTCTGGTTTAACCAATACTCTGTATTTACAAACATTCCAAAAATACATTAGGGTCAGACGTGGGGTCTGCCCTACGTATATATTTTACATAAACAATTTGAATCCCTGTTATGCAATGTTTTTTGTTGCAAGTTCAGTCAGAATTAAAAAGGCAAGGCGGGAAATTAGGGAAGATCTGGGGTGGGAAAATAAGGGCAGACGCGGGGTTGGAAAATAAGGGCAGACGTGGGGTTGGAAAATAAGGGCAGACGTGGGGTTGGAAAATAAGGGCAGACGCAAGGCCTGCCCCTACGTGTTATTTTTTGTATGTGATGCGATAGATCACGCCGGCGTAATCGTCGGATACTAACAGGGACCCGTCGGGCATTTGCAGTACATCGACCGGGCGGCCAAAATTTGTTTGATCGTCATTATTTAACCA
>JAOUKG010000190.1 GCA_029882725.1 Cyclobacteriaceae bacterium | reverse complement strand
ACGTAGGGGTATTTAATATTTTAATTTTAGGTATGTGGCGGGTTTGCCTTCCGATAGGTGAATGATAAACAGGTTATCGTATTCAGATTCTTTTAAATCTGGTAATTTTGAATTGCAAAGATAATTTACTATACCGGGAACCGTGTTTGAGTGCCCGCTTATTACAATAGTAGCTCCAATATTCTTTTTCAAATAATCTAAAATAAAAACAGAATCTGAGGGGGAATAATAATTGGTTTCAAGATGTTTTTTTTTAGCAATTACAGCTAAAGTTTGAGTAGTGCGCTTGAATTTTGTTGAAAAAAGTGCATCAATTTTAGTCTCTGATAGTATTTCAGATAGTTTGAGTGCTCTTTCTTTTCCTATCTCAGATAAATCTGGGTCTTTTCCGTCTTGTAATTTTTCTGCATGACGAACTATTATAATGGTTCCCGTTTGAGAAAAAAGTGAATGCGATACGATAAAGAGGCAAACAGCAAAAAGATACTTCATTAATTTACTGTAAATATTTACGTGTTTCCTGAATGAATGAATCAAAATTCAAATCTGCAACGGTGGAATAAATATCAACAACGGTAGGATCAATTTTCATTTTTTTTGCCAACATTTTACAAAAATCGACTTCGGAGTCATAAATAAGACCATCGGCTCTCATTACCTTAATTGCCACATACATAAATTCGAGTTTATGAAACTCAGAAATATCTTCAAAATCACCTATAGGTTCAGGGTTTTCAATAATTTCCATGAGTTCTTTGTCATCTTTCTCGTATTTTTTTGCAATCTCGTAAAGGACTTCCTTTTCAGAATCCGCAAAATGCCCGTCGATTCTGGCTATTTGTGCCAGCGCATTTAATTTCTTTTTTATTAATCCTTCCATAGTTCAAACAATGAGTAATAAATAAATTTACACAATTATTTAAAATTAACTAGAGTAAACTCATTTAATTTATTAAATGGTGCAAATTAACCCTATATATTGCAATTGTAAAAGTCAATAGTATTTATTTCAAAATTCATCAATGTATTTCCCAAATAAGGTATGGAAAACACATTGATGAATTGAAGTGTTTACTTTTTTAAAGTTTATAATAAATAAAAACTACTATTTATTTTTATTTAAGGTCACAGCATCAATATTCGAATTTCGAACCAACTCATTGTATTCTGGCACTTTATTTTCAAAAATAGTATACAATTTTTTCAATTCACTATCAATTTGGGCTGTAACTTCAGTTTTATAGGCAATAGCTTGTTCAGTAGGAGGGTAGTCTCCATTTGTTGTAAGTGAGTTAAGGTATCCAAGTTTGTTATTCAGCATTATCGGGAAGTTTAAAGGATCCTGCCTGCTTCTGTTTTTAGTTTGGTACAATGCCTCTTCTATAACTTTTATTTCGCTAAGGATTTCTTTTCCCAGAGTCACTACATTTTCACTGCCGTTTTTGTCTTTAAGTTTTGAATTTACCTCTGTAATTTGATTACGAAGAGACCTGAGGTTTTTGATTGCCTGATGGGTTTCTGTGAGTTTATCGCATACTTCGGTCAAAAAATCAAATTGCTCTTGCATGTTTTCAATTGTAGATTCACTTCTTGGATCTTTAAGAATATTAAATTCTTGTTCCTGCACTTCACCGTTTACAGTAAGTTTCACGTTATAGGTTCCGGGAACTGCGCGAGGGCCATTCATTGTAGCTGCCCACAAAATCATTCCTTCAAAACTTTCGGCATCTTCATATCTCATATTCCAGACAAATCGGTTGGATCCTTTTTTAACCTCCAATTTCTGTTCATTTGATTTTTTATCTGGTTTGGTAGAGAATTTACGTATGAGACTACCATCTTTTTCCAAAAACTCAAGTGAAACTACATTGGCCGAGGAAGTATCTTTCAGATAAAAATGCACCATAACACCTCCAGGATGGTTAGCGCCTTCTGTTTTATCTGGTTGTCCTCTTCTTCCACCACCCATACGGTAGGAATCCATAGGTTTATAAAGGTAATGGTTGGAAGAGGCTACCTGATCATTCAGCTGATGAAATACAGTCAAGTCATCGATTAACCAAAAACTTCTTCCTTGCGTGGCAGCTATCAGGTTTTTGTTTTTCACCGTAAGGTCTGTAATGGGTACAGTAGGTAAGTTTAACTGCATGGATTGCCAGGAGGCCCCATCATTGAAACTCATGAATATGGCAGATTCGGTTCCTGCATACAATAAGCCTTTTCTATCGGGGTCGGCCCTAACAACTCGTGTAAAGTCATTGGAAGGAATACCCTTGGTGATAAGCTTCCAGGTTTGACCATAATCATCGGTTTTGTATAAATAAGGAGTATAGTCTCCGAGTTTATATCGGGTACCTGCCACATAAAGACCACCTTTTGTAAATGGATCTGCCTCAAGGCTATTGATCATCATCCATTCGGGCATATTTGGAGGGGTAACTTCCTTCCAGTTTTTACCGGCATCTTTACTTATATGAATTCTTCCATCGTCAGAACCGGTCCAGAGTAGGTCTTTTTCATAAGGAGATTCAATAGCGGCAAATATGGTACAATAGTATTCAACAGCGGTATTATCCTTGGTGATTGGTCCTCCCGACGAACCCAATTTGGAAGGGTCGTTTCTTGTTAAATCGGGGCTGATGGTTTCCCAACTTTGCCCTTCATTGTAAGATACATGTAAATTTTGAGAGGCTGCATAGAGCTTTTTAGGATTATGAGGAGAAAAGAATATGGGAAAATTCCACTGGAACCTGTATCTGGCACCTTCAGCACCGTGTCCCATGGGGTTTTCGGGCCAAACATTCACGGCTCTTTGTTCTCCGGTTAAATGATTTACACGTGTGAGGAAACCTCCGTAACTTCCTCCATAGACTACATCGTTGTTGTTGGGGTCTATGGCAATATGGGCGCTTTCGCCACCAGCAGTTTGTTGCCAATCGCTTTCTCCAATGGAACCTCCATCGGTACGGTGGGCAATACGTACTGTGCTATTATCTTGTTGGGCTCCATAAATTCGGTAGGGGAAATGATTATCTGTTGTTACCCTGTAAAATTGAGCAGTGGGTTGGTTTCCGTAGGTGGTCCAGTTTTCACCGGCATCGAAAGTGATTTGCGCGCCACCATCGTCGCCAATAATCATTCTATTGGGATCTTCCGGAGCAATCCAAAGGTCGTGATGGTCGCCATGGGGTGCATTATTGGATTTAAATGATTGTCCACCATCGGAAGAAACATGATAGGAGACATTTAATACATATACTTTATCAGGATCCTGAGTATCGGCATAAATTTTTGTGTAATACCAGGCTCTTTGACGAAGGCTACGATCGCTGTTGGTTTTTTTCCATGTTTTTCCGGCATCATCAGATCTGTATACGCCACCATCATTATTTTCTATCAAAGCATAAATTCTTTCGGAGTTTGCTTTGGAAACGGTTACGCCCGAAATGCCCCAAAGTCCTCCGGGGAGGCCTTCATTTTTTGAGATGTTTGTCCAGTTATCACCACCGTCTGTACTTTTCCACAGATCCGATCCGGCTCCGCCACTTTCCAAACTGAAGGGAGTTCTTCTTATTCTCCAGGTAGAAGCGTAAAGAATACGAGGGTTGTTTGGATCCATGACCAATTCAACCGCCCCGGCGTCGGCGTTGGCGTAGAGTACCTTTTTCCAGGTATTACCTCCATCGGTTGATTTATATACACCTCTTTCATCGGACGATTTATACAGGTCTCCTAAAACAGCCGCAAAAACTATGTTGGGATCTTTAGGATGAATTACAATTCTGGGTATATGCTTTGAATTTTTTAACCCAATATGTTGCCAGGTTTTTCCGGCATCTACAGATTTGTACATACCGTAACCTGAAGACACGTTTCCACGCACAGTGACTTCGCCACCACCAACGTAGATAACGTTATTGTCCCAATCGCTAACGGCAATGGCACCAATGGAGCCACCAAAAAACCCGTCGGAAATGTTTTCATAGCTATTTCCACCGTCCTGGGTTCTCCAAACCCCACCACCTGTGCTACCGAAATAAAAGAGGTTGGGTTTTCCGGGGACACCGGTAACTGCCGCAGAGCGCCCGCCACGAAAGGGGCCAATACTTCGCCATTCATTGGCATCGAAAAGCGATGCATCGTACGCTTTTGCAGGAGTGGGAGTGGATTTTGAAGATTTTCTTTTTTGAGAAACTCCATTAATTGAAAAGACAACTAATAAAATCAGGGTGAGTAAATATAATTTTCTCATGGTAAAAGATTTAGGTTGGTTAAGCAATTGAGGCATTAAATTGGAGTATTAAATGGAATTATGCAAGAGAGGGAGGGATTGAAGCGGAATTTACTATTTGAATGGATACTTTGATTGTGCCGAGGCAGTTTTTAGCTCTTTTTTGAAGTGGAATTTCAATATCAGATGGTCCATTCATCGTGCACCACGGCAATTAAATATTGTCTTCCATTGAGTTTTTTAAAGACAAGTCTGAGTGTACACCAATCCATTCCGTCGTATTTTTTTTCAAACCCCGAAAAATAACTTTCTGTAAAATCGCAATTTGGATAAATCTCGGAGAGGTTATTTAGCGAATTTCCAAATCCCAGGTATTCATTAGCCGACACTTTTTCAGCATTGAGGTAGTCTGCATTGTAAATAAACCTTTCCAGGTATTTTTGAAATGTGAGATTAATGGGCTCTCCGGTTCCATCGTACTCTCCCCATTTTCTTATTTCATTTTTATCTATAGTAGCCAATAATTCGGTAGCCGATAATTTTTGATGCCCTATTGTATCGATATAGGCATAGGGAGAGAACCTTACTCCCAGAGAGGGGTGTACATAGCCGACAAATGTATTGTAGTCTTTGTTTTTGAGGGATGTTAAAATCTCTTTTGTGAGAACGAGTAGATTTGTATCAATAGCAACGAGTTCGTTTTGTGATTTTTGATCAGTAATTGTGTGTTGTGGAGGGGTGGTGGTTGAATTTTCTGTATGGATTAAATTGGTAGAATCCTTGTAAACGGATGAGGATGTTTTTGGAGTTGGGGAGCAAGCAAAAACAGATATTGATAAATAAATAACTAACTTTTTCATGATTTTGAAAATGATTGAAGGATTTGAATTTAGTAAATATTTTTCAATAATAGGCTTCAGGATTGTATACATTCACTGAGATTTTTATTTTACCTTGATGAACACAGGGAACGGCTAATAATAGGGTTAAACAGGTTTGTTTATGTCTGTTTTAGTTTCATTGTGACAGGATTATACAGGACCGGATGGACATCCGGACCAACGCCAAGCGTATAAAATCTCAGTTCTCATTCTCTATCTTAATCTCCATCTGGATTTTCAGGGTGTGCAAAATCAGAAAACCTTTTGATCAGAGAGACCCCTTACATGGATACAGGACCGGATGGACATCCGGACCAACGCCAAGCGTATAAAATCTCAGTTCTCATTCTCTATCTTAATCTCAATCTCAATTTTCAGGGTGTGTAATATCAGAAAAGAGTTTGATCAGAGAGACCCCATACATGGATACAGGACCGGATGGACATCCGGACCAACGCCAAGCGCTGTTGGCTGGGTCGCTCCTGAAATTCCCGATTCCATCCTCCTAATACATCAACAAAACCTAAAAAATATTATATTTACCGCAAATGCAGTCCCAAACATCACACAACGGCCAAATTAGAGGCTCCGGCACCGGCGGCAAGCCCAACCCCGCCGAACCCAACCGCTACTACTACCATCCGGATCATCTCGGCTCCACCAGTTACATCACCGATGCCACGGGAGAGGTGTACCAGCACTTGGAATACTTTGCATTTGGGGAGACTTTTGTTGAAGAGCATAGTAATACCGACAGGACTCCGTACTTGTACAATGGGAAGGAGCTTGATGAGGAGACGGGGTTGTATTACTACGGGGCGAGGTATTATGACCCTGTGACCAGTATATTTGTAAGTGTGGATCCATTGGCGGAGAAGTATCCGGGGTTGTCACCTTATGTTTATACATTTAATAATCCAATAAGATATAGTGATCCAACCGGAATGGAAGGAGAAGAAGGTAATGGAGG
>JAOUKG010000189.1 GCA_029882725.1 Cyclobacteriaceae bacterium | reverse complement strand
CATTCAACAAACCATGATGTATCCTGCTATACCTAAAAACTGGGGGGAATGGAGTTCTTTTAAGCCTTCAAAAATACAAAAAGTAAAATTTAAAGGAATAGCCTCTAAAAAGCCGGTTTATTTGGCTCCTTATGTCATTTCTGGAATTCAGGCTGCCTACGAACCCAGTGCAGATGGTCTTGGATATGATAAAGACTCCAAAAGTAAATTGAATGGAGGGCTGGATGCTAAATTTACGTTAGGTTCGGCATGGGCCATGGATCTTACAGCGAATACAGATTTCGCACAGGTGGAGGCCGACGATCAGCAGGTAAACCTCACACGTTTTGATTTATTCTTTCCTGAAAAAAGGGTGTTTTTTCAGGAAAGATCCAGTGTATTTTCATTTAATACGGGAAATTTCAATCAACTTTTCTACAGTAGACGCATTGGATTGGATAACACAAACAATCTTTTACCTATTCTGGGAGGAGCCAGGGTTATTGGCAGGGTAAAGGGTTGGGATGTAGGTTTTTTGGATATGCAAACAGCAAAGGCAGATCAACAACTATCCACCAATTACGGTGTGTTTCGGTTGAGAAAACAAATAAGTGATAATAATTCTTACGCGGGTGTGATGGTTACCAACAGGGTGGATACAGACGGTAATTACAGTTCATCTGTAGGCACAGACCTGATATACAATGTTTTTGGAAGCAGTTATTTAAATGCCAGCGTTTCCGGTATTGTAGACACAAGCACAAATACGGGAATAGAATCATCGAAACTTTATCTAAACTTAACCCGAAGGGGAATAGAGGGATTCGGATATAATCTCACTTATTCACGTATAGGAGCTAATTTCAATCCGGCAATGGGTTTTGAGTTGAGAAACAATAATAATCAATACGGAAATCGTATTTGGTATGGTTGGATGAATACTCCTGAATCCCGCTTTTTCTATAATCAACTTTTCGTAAAAGGGGATTACTTTCAGAATATTTCAGATGGTAAATTTGATTCAGAATTGTTGGGAGTTGGTTGGAAGTTCGCCACTAAAACAGGTCCTTCAGGAGAAATATCGTTCAATTTTTCAGGAGAAAATATAAGGGAGGAATTTAATATTTACAATTCGTTAATACCAACAGGCCAATACAGATACAATGGTCTCGAGTTCATGTTCACAAGTGGTTTTTCCAGAGATATTACACTTACAATGATGGGCTATGGTGGATCTTTTTACAATGGAAAAAATATAAATTTGGTTTTTATGCCCGTATGGAAACCCAATGAAACGTTATTGATGAGTCTAAATTATATATACTCAAATCTTGATTTTTCGGGAACAAGTAATGATACGGAGTTACATTTGTTTGGATGGAAAACCGAGCTCACTCTGAACACGAAATTGTCGGCCGCCTTGTATTGGCAATACAACAACATAGGAAAGAAGTTAAATGGGAATTTGCGGTTCAGATACAATCCCCGGGAAGGTGTTGATTTATATATTGTTTACAATGATATTGAAAATACCAACCGTTATCGGGAAGTTCCCACTTTGCCAACGTATGATTCACGAACACTGATAGTAAAATATATTTATACGTTTGTGCTTTGATGAAGGGCAGGGTGGTGTGAATTTCGGATAGGCTATGAAATAGGGCAAGCGTTGTGATAGGGTAGGCTGTGTAATCAGGCAGACGTTGTGATAGGATAGGCTGTGTAATCAGGCAGACGTTGTAAATTGTGGCGGGCGTTGTGATATAAGGGCAGACGTTGTGATATAAGGGCAGGCGCCAGGCCTGCCCCTACGATTTTTATATTTTCTGTTTCGCCAAACTTACTGAATTGATGCAGTATCGTAACTCAGAGGGAGGCGGGCCATCGTTGAATACATGCCCTAAATGTGCATCACATACATTGCACATTACTTCTACCCGAATCATACCGAAGGATTGGTCTTTCTTATATTTAATAGATGAAGGATCGACGGGTTGAGTGAAACTAGGCCACCCTGAACGAGAGTCAAATTTTTCAGTACTATCGAAAAGGGGAGTGTCACAACATTTACAACTATATTTTCCGGGTTCAATAGCCTCGCAATGTTCGCCTGTAAAGGGACGTTCGGTGCCTTTTTTTCGTGTAATATGAAATTCTTCCGGAGTAAGAATTTCTTTCCATTTTTCTTCTGTTTTTTCAACTCTCCTGTGAGGCACAGGGTTTCCCTTGGAGGCAAATTGTAATATATCGATCCATTTCAGCATATTATTTCTTAACAATAAAAACCAAATAAAGTTTAAAATAGAGTTATCAACTGTTTACAATTTCATGTCTAAATAACCTTCAGGAGTGAATACTGCTAAATCACTTTTTTTGAAATCTTTTACGTTTCTGGTAATGATGTGATTGATTTTTCCTTGTTCTTTTGCAGAGTAATACTGTAATGCATCCTCGAAATCATGAAAATCAGAATTTAAGGCGTTCAACGCAATATTTTTGTCCATAATTAGTACATCCAGGATCTGTAATAATCGAAGCAGTATTTCAGTGACCTTTTTATGACTGCTTTTTCTGCGAAGTAAATAATAGCAGTTACTTAGAATTACAGGTGTTACGAAACCACATACCTTACCTGTTTCACATAAATTAATTATCATGGTGGATTTTTCCGAATAGGGCTCCCTATCAAATAAACAGTCCAATATCACATCGGTATCTACAAGTATTTTATCCATCTTTTGAGTATTTGGTATTTAAAATATCGGAAAGATCTTTCTTGTAATCCTGTATTATATCTTTTCCTTTAAAGGAACCTTTTAAGGACTTGGTTATAGGAGCGATTTCAGAAGCTGTTCTGGAACTTGAGGAAGTAATAGACTTAAGGTAACTTTCAACAATATCAGAAAGGCTTCTTCCCTTTTCTTTTGCATAAATTTTTGCTTTTTCAATCACTTCTTTTTCAACGGTTAGTGTCAATTTAACGGCCATGATTGCTACTTTATATATACGTATAAATTTAATAAAAAAGACACGTTAATAAAATAGGATAGAGTAAGTTTTTATTCATTGAAAATTAAGAAACCGATTCAAATAAATAAAGTTGGTTTTGTGAATTAAACGTTTAATGTATGCCGATTAAATAATTCGAGATTGTATTTGTAGAGCCGCACTGCAGCTCTACAAATACATATATAAATTCGTTTTCTTAATTATTTAAAATACTTTACTTTTGATTCATTATGAAAGTACCGAGTCAAAAAATTTTTCCTGAGGGTCCTGAGTTTTCAAGAATCATCCTGGGTGGGTGGAGATGGAACGACCGCTCTTTTCCTATTTCTGAACAAGAAAAACTTATTGATACTGCTCTTGAATTGGGTATCACCTCCTTTGATCATGCTGACATATACGGTAATTATAACTGTCAGTATCTTTTCGGTAAAGTATTAAAGAACAACCAAGCTCTTAGGGATAAGATTGAGATCATTACTAAGTGTGATATAAAACCAATTTCGGGCAAATTCCCTGAACGTTTACTGGTTCATTACGATACTTCAAAAGAGCATATCATCGAATCGGCAGAAGAATCATTGAGAGCATTGAATGTTGACTATGTGGACACCCTACTTATTCATCGTCCGGACCCATTGATGGATGCAGATATTGTTGCTGAGGCTTTTACACAACTAAAAGATCAAGGAAAGGTAAAATATTTTGGTGTTTCAAACTTTTCAAATGCACAGTTCAGTTTGCTTCAGTCGAGATTAGGCTTTCCATTGGTGACCAATCAATTGGAAATTTCCATGAGTTTTACTGATCTGATATTTGATGGTACCTTGGATTATATGCAAGAAAAACGTGTAGGTATCATGGCATGGTCTCCTTTTGGTGGTGGGAAAATATTTAATGATAAAGGGATGATTACACAATTAAATACTTTTGCTAAAAGGTATTCAGTTTCTGTAAGTGCTATAATCATTGCCTGGTTGTTACGTCACCCCGGCAATATTTTTCCGGTAGTGGGTACTATGAAAACTGATAGACTTCGTGAAATTGCCAAAGCCAGTGAAATCGCCATTGAGCTTCAGGATTGGTTTATGCTCCTAAAAATTGCCAGGGGTTACGATGTTCCATAAAAGATGTATATGAAAATAAAAAACAATAGCTCTGCGTTTCCTTTATTAATAGTTTTATTTTTTCTTTGGGGTTTTCTAACAGAGCTTGACGGGGCTTTGATTCCCTATCTGAAGGATTTATTTACTCTTTCTGATTTTTCAGCAGCTCTCGTCAATTTTGCTTTTTTCATAGCGTTTGTTACAATGTCAATGCCTGCAGCCTGGTTACTAAATAAGGTAGGATATTCTAAAGGTGTAGTAATTGGTCTCGCCATAATGGGAGTGGGTAGTTTATTGTTTTATCCCGCCTCTTTATTGGCCTACTATCAAATTTTTCTTGTTGCTATTTTTGTTTTAGCCATAGGTGTTACGGTTTTACAGGTAGCGGCCAATCCGTATGTTACTTTGCTTGGACCACAAGAAAAAGCTTCTAACCGGTTGAACCTGGCGCAGGGGTTTAACAGTTTGGCCAAGGTAATAGCACCCTTCTTTGGTAGTTATTTTATTCTTCGTGGCCTGGAAGATCTTTCGGCAACAGAAAAGGCCGAAGCGGTTCAATTGCCTTATTTGATTCTGGGAAGTATTTTGCTTGTACTCTCGGTAGTGTTTTGGTTTGTTCATTTGCCTGATATAAACCCTAAGGAAGAAAATACAGACGATACTTCAACTGAGGGCCAGGTTCCTGTAGGAAAAAGCAGTGCCTGGCATTTTCCACAATTAACCAAAGGAGCTGTAGCCATTTTCTTTTATGTAGGGGTTGAAGTTTCGGTGGCTACATTTATGGTATTATTTTTTGGACAACCAGAGATTGCAGGACTCCCCAGAGACGAAGCTGCATTATACCTGCCTCTTTATTGGGGAGGACTGATGATTGGCAGATTGGGGGGCTCATTTATACTGAATTATATAAAAAGTAATACGCTGTTAAGTTTATGTGCAATTGCGGCTGCTTGCTGTATATTAATTGTGGTTTTTGGTTCGGGTACTTTGGCTATGTATGCTCTGATTGCTACGGGACTTTTTCACAGTATTATGTGGTCGAATATTTTTTCACTTTCAATACATGGTTTAGGAAAATACACATCGCAAGGCTCCGGAATTTTGGTTTCAGCAATTGTTGGTGGAGCTCTTATCCCCCCTTTACAAGGGCTTATTTCCGACCATTATGGAAGGCAAATTAGTTTTTCAATTCTGTTGATTGGCTATTTGTATATCACTTACTACGGTTGGAAGGGATATAAGCACAAATTATTGTAAAAACTAATACAGAGTCAGAATAAGTGATTTCATTTTGACAAATATTGTATTCCTGTTATGGAGTTTGAAGCCGGGCGTATGCGGCCTGATTAATTGTTACACCTTTACCCCAAACCTTTCCAAATCTTCCCTCAATTGTTTAGGGTTTTTAAAATGGATGGCCTGAATACCCATTGATTTTGCTTGTTTGAAATTATCGGCATTGTCGTCGATGAATATGGATTCTTCGGGCACAACAGTAAATCTTTTCATGGCATATTCAAAAATCTCTGCATCGGGCTTGACCATTTTTACATCTCCAGAAACAACGATGTCTTCAAACCAGTTTAGAAACGGAAATTTCACTTTGGCCAAGGGGAAGGTTTCACCACTCCAATTGGTAATTCCTAATAATCTGTAGGGGTGTTGTTCTTTTAGCTGTGAAAGAATATCTACGGTACCTTCAATAGCGCCTGTTACGGTATGGATCCATTCGGATTTGTAAAGATGAATATAATCTGCATAATCAGGGAACAATTCAATTTTTTCACGAATTCCTTCATCAAAACTCATTCCTTTATCCAAACGCATATTCCATTCGTGATTGCAAATGTTTTTTATAAACCATTGTGCTTTTTCTTCATCGCCATTAAATGCTTTGATGAAAGGCACATGGGGATCCCAATTAATAAGAACCCCCCCAAAATCAAAAATGATATTTTTTATAGCCATATTAACCGATCTCTTCAGAATCAAAAACCTG
>JAOUKG010000188.1 GCA_029882725.1 Cyclobacteriaceae bacterium | reverse complement strand
GTTACGAGAAGCTGGATTTCATCCTTTAGAGGTAATTAGATCAGCCACACTTTACGGAGCACAAACCCTGGGAGCTGAAAAGGATTTAGGAAGTATCGAGGTTGGAAAATTAGCCGACTTTGTTATTCTTGAAGAGAACCCACTGAAAAACTTCAAATATTTATATGGCACTGGTGCCATTAAACTTACAGAAAACAATGAAGTAGTTAGGGTGGGAGGAGTAAAATACACCGTAAAGGATGGCATTGTATATGATGCCAAACAACTTCTTGAAGATGTTAGAAAAATGGTAGAGGAAGAAAAGGCCAAAACAGGGTATGTAATTTATCAACCCGGAATGAAAAAATAATACTAATAATAGAATGTGGTGGTTTTTAGGAAGAAGCCCTATAGTGCTGGTACCATAAAACTCTTTCAATGGCTTTTCTTATGGCCTCTTTAATAGGGAGCATAACGATAGCTTGATCAGGGTCAATATTTGAAAGTCTTCTATAATAATTGCTGTAAACGGGTATCTTCATGCCATTTTTCATTTTTTCAACAGTTTCATTATACTGATCGGTTTGTTGTTCTTTGATCAGTTTGCAGGTTGAAAGTTCGGGCAAACCGTGTTTATTGACCATTGCTGAATATCCAAATAATCTACAAACAAGTCCCCTGTTTTTATAATTTCCACAAAAACCAGCATGTTCACTTGTTTTTAGTGACATAAAAATAGGGCAAAGGGAAATAGGTGATAATTCCAAATGATCAAGATATTGGGATGCTGTATTTTCTTTATATAACGCCCAAGCCAGAGGTAAAAACTCTGTGCTTGAAGCCATTACATTGGGCCTAGTACAACAAAAACCACAATTTTGGATGCAGTGTAAGCCTGTTTCAGACTTAAAACTGTTCATTTCTTTTTCCAGATCGCCGAACAACCGTTCAACGCGTCTGACCATTAAGTGCATTTTCATGGAAGTGTGGTTGTCGATACGGTTATATGTTTGGAGGTAAAAGTGAAAGTTCACATCTTCCTTCCGTATTACATAAAATTACGGATCTAGACCTACAATTGAGATAAATCTCTGTAAATGTACAACGAATTTTTGAGAATTGAATCTATCCCCTTTGCAGTTTAGTAAGGGTTCACTGAAAGATAAAAAATTTGGAGGGTTTTTCTAAAAGAGTGAAAATTCAAAATTACGGGCATCCAGATTGGGTAAATTATTTAAGCGTGTAATAAACGGCTAATTAGGGGTGTTTTTTGTAACTTACATTGGGGAGGGGAAAATGCTGTTTCCCTAAAAAACAATCTCCAAAACTCAAAATTTTCATGATCGAAACCCTGAAAATAAACGTTTATTTTTTATCATTCAATTTCGAATTGTCATTCCGGGGGCATAGCACTTTTTGTTTGGTTCCATACTTGATCATATAAGAAAAAGCCCGGATGTACACCCGGGCCTTTTCTTATATGATCAAGTATGGAATGAGTTTGAACCCAACTCTTTAATAGTCTTTAAAGGAAAATCTATTTCTTATATAAATAATCCACGGCTATGTTAGCCATCGCTCTCAACCCTGTAATCAATCCGCTATCGTCGATATAAAAATCGGGAGTATGGTGAGAGGGAATATAATCACCTTTTTTGTGCGAAGCAGGCAAACCTCCCAATCGGAAATAAAGGCCGGGAATTTCATTGGCAAAAAAGGAGAAATCTTCAGCTCCAGTGGTAGCATCCATTTGAATAACATTGTCATTTCCGGCAACTCTTTGAAGAGTAGGTAGTATTTTTGCGGTAAGCTTTGGGTCATTAAATGTAATGGGAACGCCTTTTGTAATTGTAATCTCTGCCGTTGCACCTAATCCTTCGGCAATATGAGTCACCACTCTTTCCATTTTTTGATGGATTTTTTCTTGCATCTCCACATCCAATGTGCGTATTGTACCTATCATTTCCACTTCTTCAGGAATGATGTTGTTTCTTACACCACCACGAATTAAACCAACAGAGATCACAGCAGCTTCCTTGGTAAGTTCTGTTTCCCTACTGATAATTCCTTCTAAACCATTTATGATTTGTGCAGAAACAAAAACTGGGTCAACACCACCCCACGGTTGTGAACCGTGGGTTTGAACCCCTTTTACTTTAATCACGAAGCGGTCGGCGGCAGCCATACTGCCTCCTGATTTATATCCTAATTGGTTTACCGGAAGGCCCGAGGAAATGTGCAATCCAAAAATGGCCTCCACGTTAGGGTTTTTCAGTACACCCTCTTCAACCATTAATTTAGCTCCCCCTTCTTCCCCCGGAGGTGCTCCCTCTTCAGCAGGTTGAAAAATAAACTTTATTGTGCCGGGTAAATCCTTTTTTATGGAAACCAATACCTCGGCCAAAGCCATTTGTACTGCCACATGGGTGTCGTGACCACAGGCATGCATTACTCCTGTTTCAATATTGTTATAGGTGGATTTTACTTCGGATTTGAAAGGTATATCCACTCTCTCTGTAACAGGCAAACCATCCATATCCGCGCGGAAGGCTATTACGGGCCCGGGTTTACCCCCTTTTAATACCCCTACAACTCCTGTATGGGCCACATTGGTTTGAACTTCCAATCCCAGGGATTTCAAATGTTCTGCAATGTATTCGGCTGTCTTGAATTCCCGGTTTGAAAGTTCAGGATTTTCATGGATGTGCCTTCTCCATTCTATCATCTTTGACTCGACCTCTTTGGCCTTTTTGTCAATGACACTATAAAGTTTTTTTTGTGCATTTATGATCAAGGTACTTGAAAATAAAAGTAGAAAGAGTAATAATCGATTCATGGGTAGTTGTTTTTATTGTTATGGGGTGAAATTTCAAAAAAATATTCAGGAATCAGATTTTTTAGTAGTTTATTTTCGATTGCGAGGGTAGGATTTACGTCGTCGGTTATATCATGGTTTGTATTGACTAAAATGCTGAAACTAATTCGGGCAAGGGTAAAATCCGAAAATTTGATTTAAAAATTCCAATTAGTATTCCAGGTGTCGATAATATCAAAGGATATTTTCCATCCAAATTGGGTGTTGTTCCAGTTGGATTGAGCTGTGATGCCATACCCCCCAATTTTCAACCTTCGCCTAGGGCCTAATTTAAAAACTCTCTCAACTCCAGCGTAAACTTCCCCATATTTATAATTTTCATCAATAAGATAAAGGAACCCGGCGCCAGCGACGGTTCGAAGTTTTAATTTCTTTATCAAGGGTATATTGTTGACCAAAACGCCATTAAAATGATGGATATAGTGAGATTCAAAATATAATGAAGTAATCTCAAAACTTGCATCCAATAATTGGTAGGTACTAGATGGGTCTGAAAATAAAATGGGATCACCTCTTCTAAATCGTTTATAATCTAAAAGCATTACAGATTTGTCATTGATGAATTTACCGATTTGAAGACTGTATTTCGACGTGCCTAATGACCTTATATGAATACGTTGATTTATTTTAAAGTTTATAAAGTCATAATTTATTGCGCTACCTCCAATATTTGGCCATCCTTTTTGGTAAGTGAAGGTAAATGTAGGGTATTTAGATCCTAGTATTATTTTTCGTTTGGGCTCTCTGTAATAGGCTTGTGCCGGTGTCCAGCTAATTCTGAAAGTGGTTGAAAATGCTTTATGCTTGTCAAATGGGGTCACTTCTTGGTTATTTAGAATTTGGCCTGATAAATTTCCAAAGTCATATCCTTCGATGGAATTCCTTATAGACCAATCAAAATGTGAATATATTCTTAGTCCGTTTAGTGGTTCAAAAGTGTGCCAAAAGGTATAAGATGTCTTTTCGTAAAAGTTGCTTCTCCGAACCATGTCTATATAGGCATCATTGGAGTTTATAAAGTCAAAACTTTTTGAAACAGAGAAAAATATTGAACTAAAGTTAAAAGGATTGTAGTTGAAATAAACATTGGCTGAGCCTTTTAAATCTTTATTTCTAAACCCATAACTAGGCATTGCTCTCAAAAAGTATCTTTTGCCAGAAGGGAGAATTTTATTATAAAAGACAGCGGGGTTCATTCTTAATCCCGCAACTTCGAATGGGTTTACCGCTGAACCAATAGAACTAAATCTTATTAAATGTTCCTTTTTTCTGTTCCTAAAACTTATACCCTCATATAAAACATCTAAAAAAGTCACTTTATTGAAAAGGAGTTCCAGAGAGTCCAGGTATTGATCACTGGAGTGAGCAGCCTCAATACTGTCATTGTGGGAAATGACTTTTAATTGATCAGGTGTTAAAGGTTCCAGACGAGTGCTTTTCCAATAGGTGGTGTCTTTTTCGTAGGCGTCTTCTTCTGTATAACCCACTTCGTTATTGAAATATTTTTCGGGGAATTGAGGGTTGATCTTGTGATCCGTATATCGAAGAACTGTACTTCCTTCGTAGTCTTTTTTTCTTGAACCTGTTTTGTATATAAATTCTTCACGGGTTTTTAGCCAGTGGCTTTCAATGAGTTCATAGTCTTGAGAAACTTCAAACTCGTCATAAAAAAGAAGGCCTCCTTTCTTTATGCTCAGGTTTAATTTATAAATACTCCAAGTGCTATCTCGAATATGAATATTTCCTGTTAAGGTGGAATTTCCTGATTTTCGTGGAGTAACTTTAATATGGTAAACCAACACACTGTCTATGTAGTATATATCAACCAATTTGTACTTATAACTGAGTATAGAGGTTCGGTTTAACGGAGAAATCCAGGGTGTCTCAGTTATTTTTTTAGGATGTACCAACCCATTGTAAAAATCCATTTGGTCTCTGAAGAAATTCGGAATAAATAAACCTGATGGAGTTCCCACGGTTTTACTGGCCTTTTTGATTTCTTTGATTTTGTCAGGTTGTTTGACGTGTAAAAGTATTTGAGTTTCGTTGATACTTAAGTCTGGAAGGTCTTCCTTCTGTTCTTCTGTCTTTTGATTAATTTCTTCAAAACTTTCATCAGGAAATTCTCCGGATTCTTTAAAATCATTGTCTTTTTTTAATTTATTGTTTCGATATTCTTCCGCTTTGAGGTAAATGTTTACTGAATAGGTGTCAAACGTAAACTGATTAATTTCTCTGTTTTCAATAGCATTTTGAATAATCTCGTAGGCGGGATCCTTTCTTTTAGCTTTGACAATAATTTCTTCTAACTCTTTTGTGTCTGCCTCTAATATTATATTCTTTACCAATCCTTTTTCAGGAACAATGATTGGAATGTCCATCGTTTTGTAACCTACTGAAGATATTACAATTGAATAATTTCCTGAAAGTATTTGAATATAATAGATTCCATTTATATCTGTTGATGTTCCGGAATTCAGCTCTTTAATAAAAATGTTTGCATAAGGAACTGGTTGGTTATTTATATCCAAAATCCTTCCAGTTAGGCTTTGTCCAGAGCAAACAAGAGAAAAAAATGAAAAAACGAGTGTTATTCGAAGCCGTAACAAATAGGGTGGGGCATTAAATGATTTTTATTTCTGAAAGTAACGAGTATAGGTATTTTGTATTGTATTTTTTATTGATAAATAAAATAAAGTGCAATTAGATATAATGGAATATAAAAAAACGCTATCCTGTAGGTGCCTTTCGTAATTGGGATTTGTGAAGACCACTCTGGTATTTTTTATTTTCACAAAATGGAATGTTTCTATCTAAATAGGAGACCTTTTCATTATAGTTTTATATAAAAAGCATAATTTAGATGCACTAAACTAATCACCATGAGCAGAATAACTTTTTTAAGCATTTTCTTCCTTACAATTTTAAATAGTGGTTTTTCTCAAATACTGCCTCAGGAAGTTGTAAATGGTTTCCATTACCGGGCAATTGGCCCCACACGGCAATCCGGAAGGTTTGTGGATTTTGCTGTTGTAGAGAACAGTCCGAAGGTTTTTTATGCGGCAACAGCTTCTGGGCATCTTTGGAAAACCGTAAATAATGGAATTTCCTTTTTTCCCCTTTTTGAAAATGAAAGTGTATTTTCTATTGGTGATGTCACTGTAGCACCTTCAGATAGTTCTATAGTATGGGTAGGAAGTGGAGAAGCCAATAATTCAAGGAGTTCCTATTGGGGGGATGGT
>JAOUKG010000187.1 GCA_029882725.1 Cyclobacteriaceae bacterium | reverse complement strand
TGGAGGAGTTCTTACGATAGATGGAGTGCCAGTAGGAGAGGAGTTAGGTACCTATATGTACAGTAAAGCCCTTGAATCGGCCGATGGTTCATGTATGATAATTGTGGCGACTGATGCTCCTATTGATTCCCGTAATCTTGAAAGATTAGCTAAAAGAGCTATGTTGGGATTAGGAAGAACAGGGGGTATTGAATCAAATGGAAGTGGTGACTATGTTCTTGCATTTTCAACATACGAAGGAAATCGTATTCCTTATGTTTCTACAGAGGCGGTGTTAAACACAAAAAATGTTTCTAATGATGATATGTCACCTTTGTTTATGGCAGTAATAGAAAGTACGGAAGAAGCTATAATAAATTCATTATTTGCCGCAACCACAACTACAGGGTATATGGGACATGTAAGAGTGGAGCTTCCTGAAGAAGAAGTAGTAAAGATTCTAAAGAAATATAAAAGGATTAAAAAGTAAAAAAGGGGTGTTCCTGTTTGGAATACCCCTTTCAATTAGTAAGTACTAAATGGGAGTGTTCTTATTTTAAATCCAAAGTAGTTTCACCCACATTATTTATTACACCCAACGTCACTTGCACGTCAGTTATTGATTTTTTATCATAAGTTGATAAATCACCGGGATCAAATGCCAAAATATAGGTACCTTCTTCAAGACCACCGATAAAAAATGCTGATGAATTTTCAGTGGCATAACTGGTTCCCAGTGTATCCTCTCCAATTATTGCATAAACAGCTACGTTCTCTTCGGCAGGCAATACAGTTCCTTCGATTGCTCCATCACGTGCTTCAGTAACAGTTCTGATTACAGGTTTAAGATTGTGAATTCCGGAAGCACCGGCTTTTACAATAGATTTTGCAGCATCGAAATCCAGCAATACGGAATAAGTAATTCCCTCAAGAAGGGTTTCATCTATTAAAAGTTTTAGTCCACTTTGCATGGCACTGGGCGTTTTTAATTCAATTTCCTGCCCATCAATTTCAACCGAATTATTTTCCCCAAGTACAAGCCTCATTTGGGTAATGTCTCCGGCAGGTATTTTTGAATCTGCAATAACAGTTTCAACACCGCCAGTCAAATCAAGCAGGTTGTAAACCCCTGCATTCACGTCTAAATCTATCCAACCTGATTCCTGATTTCCTCCAAATCGGTGAATTTGAACACCAACAAGGTCAATGTTTACAGCGTCGTAGTCACCAGGACTGTCTGTCAATCGCACGACGATCCTTCCTTCGTTAGAGTTTTTACTGCATGAAAATGCAAAAAATGAAACTAAAAGTAAAAACAAACTTCTTCTTAATAATTTCATAACAAATATTTTTTAGTTAAGTGTACTGTATAGATACGTTAATAAAAGTATCGGTAACCTTTTAAATTCTGAAACATTTTTCGCTAAAACGCATAAAAATTATTTAGATAAACGTTTTTAAATAATTTTCAGAAGATAAAAATACCTTACATTTTAAAACGGTGGCCTTTGTATATTGTTTCGAAGGTTTCGACGAATGGTACTACTATCAGATAATTTATCGAAGGTATTCTATCAAAATTTATTCTCATTGGTCAACAACAAATTATTATGATATATTTGCAGGCTTAATCAGTTTCAATATATGCCTAAAATTGCAATACAGGGAATACATGGTTGCTTTCATGAAATGGCCGCCAGAAAGCATTTTGGTGAATCCATAGATGTTCTTGAATGTCAGTCTTTTAAATCATTGTGTTTTGAATTAGAAAATAAACAATGTGATTTTGCTGTAATGGCAATTGAAAACACATTGGCTGGATCATTATTACCAAATTACTCTCTAATTAGGCGTTTTGGTTTCTATGTAGTAGGGGAGGTTTATTTGCACATTAAAATGAATCTCATGGCTAAGCCCGGTGTTGAAATAAAGGATATAAACTCAGTTATGTCCCACCCTGTTGCACTTGCTCAGTGTGAGGAGTATCTGGAAACACTTCCTCATATTGAGGTAAAAGAATACCATGACACTGCTGCAGCTGCAAAATGGGTTTCAGATCATGAAAACAATGATGTTGCTGCAATTTCCAATGAATTATCTGCAGAATTGTATTCATTGAATATTCTTGAAAGAGGCATTGAAACCCACAAGAAAAATTTTACCAGATTTCTGGTTTTGTCTCGGGATAAAATGGAAATAGAAGGTGCGAATAAAGCCTCCTTATCCCTTGAAGTATCCCATACACCGGGTAGTTTGGCCGATGTGCTTACTATTTTTAAAGATTTTAAAGTGAATCTTACTAAAATTCAGTCTATACCAATTATTGGTAAGCCCTATCAATATGCTTTCAAAATAGATGTAACCTGGGATAATAAGGAAAACTACCTTCAGGCCCTTGAAAAAATAGATAAAACGGATAATAATATTAGAGTATTGGGGATATACAAAGGGCAAAATTTTGAAAACTAATCCAGAATTGAAATTAATTATCAATACTCGTGATTAGTTTTCAAAAGTTATAAAGATAGACCCTGTCTCATGCTATAAAAAGATTGTTTTAGAAACAATCGATTTTTAAATGTTATCTGAAGTTAGTTTAGCCGACATATATTCCCTGTTCAATTTGGCAATGTTCGTTAAGCTAATATCTTTAGGGCATTCAGCAGAACAAGCTCCTGTATTAGTACAAGCACCAAATCCTTCTTCATCCATTTGTGCAATCATTTTCTCAACACGGTTTCTTCTTTCCACTTGCCCTTGAGGTAACATGGCAAGTTGAGCAACCTTAGCACTTACAAAAAGCATGGCGGATGCATTTTTACAAGCTGCCACACAAGCACCACAACCTATACAAGTTGCAGCATCAAATGCTTCATCCGCAATACGTTTTGGAATGGGAATAGCATTAGCGTCGGGCACACCTCCTGTATTAACGGAAACATAACCACCCGCTTGGATAATCCTGTCAAATGCAGAACGGTCAACAACAAGGTCTTTTACAACAGGAAATGATCCGGCTCTCCAAGGTTCAATAGTAATGGTTTCACCGTCACTAAAGGATCTCATATGTAATTGGCAGGTAGTAATATGCTGTTTAGGTCCATGTGGACGGCCATTTATTACCATACTACACATTCCACAAATTCCTTCCCTACAATCATGGTCAAAATGTACCGGTTCATCTCCATCTTTAACCAATTGTTCATTAAGAACGTCGATCATTTCTAAAAAAGACATGTCAGGGGATACTTCAGAAACCTCATAAGGTACCATTTTACCCTTTTCCTGTGCGTTTTTTTGCCTCCAGATCTTTAGTGTCAAGTTCATAGTGTAAGATCTTTATTATTTATAACTTCTTTGTGTAAGTTTTACATTTTCAAATTCAAGTTCTTCTTTGTGAAGATTTTCCTCCTGGTTTTCACCTGTAAATTCCCATGCAGAGACAAACGAAAACTTTTTATCTATACGTAAGGCTTCACCTTCAGGAGTTTGAGATTCTTCCCTGAAATGTCCTCCACACGATTCTTCTCTATGTAAAGCATCATCTACCATTAATTCTCCCAATTCAAGGAAATCGGCAACTCTGCCTGCTTTTTCAAGTGACATATTCAATTCATCAGGAGAACCTACTACATTTACATCTTTCCAGAATTCTTCCCGGAGTTCCCTGATCATTCCTTTGGCTTTTTTCAAACCTTCTTCATTTCTGGACATTCCACAATAGTCCCACATAATGTGACCTAGTTTTTTGTGAAATTCATCTACCGTTTTACTTCCTTTAATGGAGAGTAATTTGTTTACTGTATCTTTTACCTCCTTTTCAGCTTTAACAAAGCTTTCATGGGTGGTAGGTATTTTTTCGTATGAAATTCCGGATAAATAATCTCCAATGGTATAAGGAAGAACAAAATACCCATCGGCCAAACCTTGCATCAAAGCACTTGCACCTAGTCTGTTTGCTCCGTGATCTGAAAAGTTACATTCTCCAAGTGCATACAAACCTGGCACATTGGTTTGCAGGTTATAATCAACCCAAAGCCCTCCCATAGTGTAATGTACAGCAGGGTATATCATCATAGGTACTTCATACGGATTGTCACCAGTAATCTGCTGGTACATATCAAAAAGGTTACCGTATTTCGCTTCTATTAGATCTTTTCCATCACGTTTAATTGCATCCTTAAAATCAAGGAAAACTGCCAGACCTGTAGTTCCCACGCCGCGTCCCTCATCACATACTGTTTTAGCATTTCTTGAAGCAACATCACGTGGCACAAGGTTACCAAAAGAAGGATACTTTCTTTCAAGGTAATAGTCTCTGTCTTCCTCAGCTAACTTTACTGCATCTTTCGCCAAAAGACCTTTTATTGCCTTTTTTGGAACCCAAACTCTACCGTCATTACGTAGAGATTCAGACATAAGAGTAAGTTTAGACTGGTGATCACCAGAAACAGGTATACATGTCGGGTGAATTTGAGTAAAGCAGGGATTAGCGAAAAACGCTCCTTTTTTATGAGCTCTCCAGGCCGCTGTTACGTTGGATCCCATTGCATTTGTTGATAAGAAAAATACGTTTCCATATCCACCTGTAGCAAGAACTACAGCATGCGCGCTGTGTGATTCAATTTTACCTGTAATTAAATCTCTTGTAACAATTCCTCTGGCTTTGCCATCAACCATTACTATATCAAGCATTTCGCTTCTTGAATGAAGCTTTACTTTTCCATTGGCAACCTGCCTGCTTAGTGCACTATAGGCACCTAACAATAACTGTTGCCCTGTTTGGCCTCTTGCATAAAAAGTTCTTGAAACTTGTGCGCCACCAAAGGAACGGTTCGACAATAACCCACCGTAATCCCTTGCGAAGGGAACCCCCTGAGCAACACATTGATCAATAATATTTACACTTACTTCGGCAAGTCTGTATACGTTGGCTTCTCTTGATCGGTAATCACCTCCTTTTACAGTGTCATAGAATAATCTATGAATACTATCACCGTCGTTTTGATAATTTTTGGCAGCATTGATTCCACCTTGAGCCGCAATACTATGGGCTCTTCTCGGACTATCCTGAAAACAGAATGCTTGTACATTGTAACCCAATTCCCCTAAAGAGGCTGCTGCAGAAGCACCGGCAAGACCAGTACCTACTACTATAATATCGTATTTACGCTTATTGGCCGGGTTTACCAATTTCACGTTAAATTTATGTTTAGACCATTTTTCAGCTATGGGGCCTTCCGGTACTTTTGAATTCAAAACAGTGCTCATATATATTAGTTATTATACGATCCGAAATAAATGATTACAGGTATTATGGCCATTCCAAGTGGAATAAGAATGGAATAAAGTACTCCGATTTTCTTTATTAAAGGAGTGTATTTTACATGATTAATTCCCAATGTTTGAAAGGCACTCTGAAACCCATGATTTAGGTGAAAAGCAACAACAAGCATTGATATTACATAAAAAATTACATATCCTACCGATTGAAATGTAGTATAAGTTATTATGGCCAAATCTGCGATGTCTGTACCTTCTACCATTGGAGGTTCCACAAAGTATTTAAACCTAAAAAAACTGTACAGGTGAACAATTAGAAACACCAATATCACGATCCCGAAAGGTCCCATGAATTTGGATGTCCATGATGTAACAATGGATTTATTGGAAACCGCATAAGATATGGGGCGGGCCGATCTGTTTTTTCCAACAAGTATTATTCCATCAATAATATGGAATAAAAAGCCAAGAAAAAGCACAACTTCTCCCACCTGAATCAAAGGATTGTATTTCATGAAGTGGGCAAATTCATTAAATGCCAATCCTCCATCATGTTTTAACAACAGTAAATTACCAATGAGGTGTTCAATTAAAAAAAGGATTAAAAATATTCCGGTCAGTGACATAATTACTTTTCTGCCAACTGAACTTGAGATTGTCTTTGTAAACCAACTCATATTATCGTAGGGTGTCTGATTTATTATGTGCCAAATTTAGTTGTATAGGTAATACTAAACAAAATCATTTGTGGTTTATTTTTGATTTGCTTTGCGGAAGTGTGTTGTCAAGGTTTTTTCCGGATTTCGATGGAATCACTTTTTAGTTTGAGGGTATTTTA
>JAOUKG010000185.1 GCA_029882725.1 Cyclobacteriaceae bacterium | reverse complement strand
TACAGCCTGTCGGCTTTCAACCCGAGGTTATTTTGGGTGACCCTTACAGGGTCATTGGTACAGCTGAGAATTGAAAATTACTACAATTTTAATGCTTTCCTCTTAACTTAACGACATTGCCCAGTTTATGCAATAGGATTCGTTATGAGGGTCAAAAAGGCAAAAAAGATGCGTAAAAAAGGAGATTTTGGCACGGAAACACAGTAACCATTATGGTGAGTACCAAAATCGACTTTCTTGCGCATCTTTGAACCGTTTTTGAGCCGGAATAGAATTTCTATTACATAATCCGTGTTAAACCCGAATTATGCTGGTTTGTCCTCAAAAGACAGACTTCAAAATAAATTGAACAAGGACCGGGTGGAAATCAGGACCAACACGACGAACCCGGCTTTAATCTTTTCCCAAATGATGAATAGTATTCTGCACCGTACCTTCTATTTGATTTCCATCTTTATCATTTAACTTATATTTGATGGTCATAACATCTACCGGATTTATTTCAGGAATTTTCAGAAATACACTTTTACCATCTTCAGAAATTTTAATTTCTGCAATATCCAGAGTCTTTATATTATACCTGTCAGACCCATATTTGCTGCTTCTTACCAAATCCCAGGTTTTAATTTCATAATTCTGAAGATTATTAGCTTCATTACTATTTAACTCACTAAGGAATGTTAATTTCAGTCCTGATTCCTTAACATTAAGGGACACAGGAACTGGTATTGTTTTTCCTGTATAACGCAATCGGTACAATCCTCCTCCTTTCATCATTTGCGAAGTTCCCCAGGCAGACATTCCGCAAGCATATAAATACCCGTTTTCAGGATGAAACCTTCCCCTCATCACTCCGGTTAAAAACCTCACACCGGGCAAATCAATTACCCCCCCCTGCATTTGCCCATTTACTTTCTCATGAAGAACTAGTTGTGCTTTGCCATAACCATATGAAAAGCTTAATAAACTTCCATTCAGCGGTCCCCACTGTTCACTTTCAACCCACATCAGCTCTGAAGGAGAATTATCAAACTCCATATCTACCCAGACCAAAGGTTTCTCCATTGCAGCTCTGGAAGTATCCTTGGGAGGATTATACCCCCACATATTTCCGTAGAAATTACCTTCCCCCTCTATCCAATTGATGCGGTTCATCGGATTCCAATACCCCTGCTGATCGGTAACGATAAAACTTCCATCCGGGTTAATACAAACCCCGTTTGCAGCCCGAAATCCTTTTGCAATTATTTGACTGCTTGAGCCATCTTTACTAACCTTTATTAGTGTCCCATGCTGTGGAATCAGGGCTTCACGTGCATGCCGACCACTTTTTGCGTAATACAAATTGCCTTGCTCATCGGCCTGTAACCCCATAGCAAACTCATGAAAATGATCGGACACCTGATGATCGTGATTAAAACTTTCATAGTAATCAGTCTCTTCATCTCCATTCAAATCATGCAATAAAACAATCTGATCCCGACAGGTAATGAATACTCTGTCATCAATTACTTTAATTCCAAGAGGTTGAAATAATCCCGAGGCTATTCGTTTCCATTTCAACTGACCTGAATTGTCCATTAAACCTGTAATCCTCCACACATCACCCCCTACAGTACAAACCACAGCCATATTGGAATCACTCATAAAATCGATTCCACTGAGCTTCATCCTACTTTTCCAGGGATTATCAAAAGGAAGATTGATCCAATCCACAGCAATGGGATTATTTTCATTCCCAAGAGTAGTGGATGTTATCAATTCTTCGCTATAATGTGCTTTTCCACCCTTGGTGTATTTTTCAAGGCTTTCAGGTTCAGTAGAATTTTCAGCCAGGTTTTGCAACTCAGAATCTCCCGAATCAGTAATAAATAATTTGATATTTTCTGTATTTTCAGAAATATCAAGAACTACATAATCCCCTTCTTCACGAATACTCGCCCCTTTACCCTTTACTGCCACATGAGTTCCTTTTTTTGCTACACGAGATTGCAATGGCTTGGTTATATTACCAAAATTCAATGTTCTTGTGAAAATAATATTCCCATTTACCTCTTCCATACCCATTAATTCCAGCACCGAGGCCCTTCCAACAGAATAGGAAACGATGACCTTATCTTCATAATAATAAATTCCTTTAAAATCTGTCCATTCCTTGGGCAGTGGACCAAATTGTCTACCATCCCGTGCAGTAAACCTTGGGTCATCATAGCTGCCGTTGGCCGGATTGGCCCATGCGGGGCCGACTGTATTTTCAAAATGCAGTTTTCCAATCGTTCTGGGGTAGGTTTCATGGCGATCATTTAATAAAATACCATCCCAATCAATAAATCCTTCTCCCGACCAACCTCCAGCCACACGCATCACATCATGGTCGAACATCATCCAAACTTTCCCTTCCGAGACTCCCCCTTTTCCTGCATCCACACGAACAGCTATTCCTTTATAAGCGAAATTAGATTTACTATAATCTTCGTCCTGATAGGGTCTGGGTCCCGGGGAATGAAACCTGGCAGGCCCCGTTTCTTCATCCACCAATTCATAGGTATTGATGAAGAAATTACCATAATCCATATCAGACCAAGGGTGATAGGGCTTTGTTTCTGGCCCTTTTTCATCACCTTTTGGAAGTTGCGAAAGGTATCCCTCACTAATTTTAAAATATTCTCCTTTGTTTTCCTGCCTTAAAAAATTCTCCCGGATATAAAGAATTACATCGTATTTTTCCCCGGGAGTCATATTGGGTTGGGGGGGCATGGTAGCATATCCTTTTGAAAGCACCTGATACATTGAGTAGGGATCGTTCCCAACTTTAAATGAGTCTTTCCAAAATTTTCTCGACAAAGGTATTGATCCTTCAATTTGAGCGTTTCCGTGGCAATTGATGCAATTGTCATTATAAATTCTTTGTCCCCTTAAAAACGCATTCCTGTCGAAATTATCAATTATTCCGGCATGGTCGATATTGCTTTCATAATCGGGAAGCATAGTTTCATCTACAAGATATTTGGGTTCTAAACGATTGGCAGGAATATATTCAGAAGGTATTTTTTCAGCAGAAAATGGAAATTTATGTTCATCATTTGCTAAATTTCCTTTCATCAAATTATTATCTATTCTGGCCTCAAGTAAAAAAGTGTCTTGTCTCAATACGATTTTTCCTTTTAATAAATTACCCTCAAGGTTAAAATCCAGGATGTCATAGGTTCCCCAATGAACCGAAATCAATTTCCCATGAAAGTCGGGACTCTCGTACAATTTCATTGTGCCGTGTACCTCCTCAACATACTCCTCGTCCCAATTCATTTGAATTTCAAAATCCCAGAAACCTACATTTTTTGTTTCGGAACAATGGGTAAACAATAAAGTCGTTGACACCAATGATATATACAAGATAATCTTAAGGTTCATAATTTTTAATTTATATGAGAATCATAGTCTATTATAAGTTAATTTGCTTTGATAGAATAATTGAATACCACTAAGTTAAACCCGGTTATGCAATGCCTATTAAAGTAATGTTTTAAGTATTTCCTCTACAAATTGGCCATCCGTTAAAGTAACGCCGTCGGGATCTGTTATAGCTTTGTCGCATTCATCTTCCACAATGATCCAGCCTTCATAACCCGTAGTGACTAGTTCTTTGGTGATACCTGCGAAATCAATGATCCCGCTTCCCATGGGTGCCCATTTTAAATTATCGTACATATCCTTGTAATGGATACAGTTTACACGATCCCTGTATTTTTTAACGATTGAAAGAGGATCCATACCCCCTTTTGCTATATGACCTACATCCGGGGTAAATCCGATGGAAGAATCCAGACCATTTAGCAAAATTTCATAATCGTCGGCCGTCCTGAATACGGATCCTTCCGGGGAATTGGGGTGGTTTGAGCAACGAATTCCTCTGTCTGCAGCCCTTTTGGCGATCTCATTGTTACAGCTAATCAAATTTTGCTGCCTTTCCCGAAGACTCTCCCTGTCTTTTCCGGGCATTTGTACCAATAAAAGTAATGTGTCGGGAAAATACTTCAGAAAATCCATCCATTTCTCTGCATGGGCCTTTTCAGATTCGGTTTCAACCGGGTTTCGCCAATCTTCCACAAGACACAATACCGAGAGTTCAAGTCCATATTTATCCAGAGCTTCCTGCATCAAAACAGGGTCGGATAAATGCTGAATGAAACTGGTTTCGGGTTCTATGCCCTGGAAGCCGGCGCTAGCTGTCACTTCCATTATATGTTCCAGCTTACCTTTATACTGTTCACCCGGCATTTGCCAGGTATAGGTTTCACAAGCAATTTTTATTCTGGCCACAACAATCTGTTTTATGTGTTCTTTAATGCGTTCATTAATGTGTTCAAGTCGATTTTCAATAGTAAAACTATAGTCGATCAGTTATGTTTTTAATAATTATAAACCGTGCTTTTCACACATGTCTTTAATAAACCGATGTCCCTTTTCGGCGATATCCCAGGGACTGGAATATTCCCTCCATACATTAATGGCATTAGCGAAATCGGGGTCATTGCGTGTGAATGCCTCTATAGTCATCCATCCTTTGTAATTTATTTCAGATAAAGCCGCAAAAGTTTGTTCCCATTGAATATGACCTTCGCCGGGAGTGCCACGATCGTTTTCAGAAATATGAACGTGCTGAAGCAGGCTTCCTGTATTGATTATGGAATTCGTTATATTCTTTTCTTCGATGTTGGCATGATGCGTGTCGTACATGGTGACCACGGAAGGATGCCCCACTTGATTTACCAACTTCACTAACTGATCCATGGTATTACATAAATAACATTCAAAACGATTCAGAGCCTCCAGAGCCAAAATAACATTTGCCTGTGCCGCATACTCCCCTGCTTTCTGCAATATTTCAGCACTCCAGGCATATTCTTGTTCAGTAGGTGCTTTTCTTGAAAAAGTGGCAAATGCAGAATGGAATGGACCGCAAACCAAATTTCCTCCCATATCATGCGCCCGGTCCACTGACCATTTAATTTTATCCAGGCCTTTTTGCCTGACGGCAGCAGACTCGCTCACAGGATTCTCATCTGCCCCTACGGCCAGACAACAATTTACCTTCAATCCCATATCACCGGCCTCTCTTCCAAACTTTCTATAAGGCTCCTCCCTGGTTTCCCCCATGGAAGTTTCAAGGCCATCATAACCTATTTTTTTCAATCTTTCCGCCATAGGCAACAACTCTTCAGAAATCGTTGCCGACCAGACCAGAAGATTAAAACCAATGCTTATATTTTTCATGTCTTAGTGTATTGTATATTATAGTACTCTTTTACAATTAATTACCCCTCGCCTTACCAATGGTTTGGAGCGAAATCTCATCCCTGACTGCTATCATTAAATCCAGTACATCCATCCATGTTTGAGATGACTCCAATACTGCATTCGGGAACATACAGCCGTCCCAGCAAATATGCTGAATATTATTTCTGATCTTATTGTTTTCGTCGAGCAGCCAATAAGTAGCACAACGAACTACATCCAATTTTCCATCAGGAGCATCGGCTGTGCAATGCCTTCCTGTTTTATCATGAGAACCACTTCCGAAGACAGTTCCGTTGCTTTGTGCCACATGAAAATCCATCAGCCAGGGAGCCAGAGAATCGGTCATTTTTTTATAGGCTTCCCAAAATTCTTCCTCTGTATAATCTGGTTTTAATAAAGCATTTTCGCTGGCATTATACCCCAAAAGAAACAAATAAGTATGAGCCAAATCTGCCTGAAAACCAAGACTTTCCGGCATCCCTACCTCCTCAAGAAGCTGCAACATGTGCTTCCATGAGTGCATACCGGCCCAGCATATTTCCCCTTCTGCGGCCAATTTTTCCCCATAATCTGCTGCTACCTTAGCCGCTTCACGAAAAGTGTTTGCAATTTTTTTAGTATTGCCCAATTTATCGGTGGCCCAATTTTCCGGCGAATCGGCTGAATCAATTCGTATAATTCCATATTGACGAACGCCATGTTTATTTAAAACTGCTGCATTTTCGCAAGTTTTCCTCACCATTTCAACAAACTGCTTTCTTTCGGATGCACTTCCCATGGCAGAACCACCACCCGCCGGAGCCCAGATC
>JAOUKG010000186.1 GCA_029882725.1 Cyclobacteriaceae bacterium | reverse complement strand
GGGCACCTGGATGAGTATCGATATCAGCCCTGATGGGAAAAACATAGTATTCGATTTACTGGGTGATATCTTTATCATGCCCGCCATAGGAGGCACGGCAAAAGCCCTGCGTACAGGTATTTCCTATGAAGTTCAACCTCGTTTCAGCCCTGATGGAACCAAAATTATGTTTACAAGCGATGCCGGCGGTGGAGATAATATCTGGACCATGAACACCGACGGTTCTGATGCAAAACAAATTACAAAAGAGAATTTTAGACTACTCAACAATGCTGTATGGACTCCCGACGGTCAATATTTCATTGCCAGAAAGCATTTTACTTCAGGAAGGTCATTAGGTGCAGGTGAAATGTGGATGTATCATTTCTCCGGAGGATCGGGTCTTCAAATTACTAAAAGGAAAAACGACCAGCAAGATGTGAATGAGCCATCAATTTCTCCAGATGGCCGTTATTTATATTATTCTGAAGACGTATATCCGGGTGGTTTTTTCCAATACAATAAAGACCCCAACAGCCAGATCTATGCAATAAAGCGCTACGACAGGGAAACCGGTGAAACCAAAACAATTGCCGGAGGAGCCGGTGGTGCTTCACGGCCTGCTATATCCCGAGACGGAAAAACCCTGGCCTTTATAAAAAGGGTACGCACAAAAACTGTATTATTCCTGAAAAACCTGGAAACCAATGAAGAGTGGCCAATATTTGATCAACTCGATAAAGACCAGCAAGAAGCCTGGGCTGTTTTTGGAACCTATCCGAATTTTTCATGGACCCCCGATAATCAACATATACTCATTTGGTCTGCTGGTAAAATCAACAAAATTAACGTCACTAATTATTCAGTATCCAATATACCCTTTGAGATGACAACCAGCATTGAAATTGCCGAAACCATTCGATTGAAAAACAATGCCTTCGACAAAGAGTTTACGGCCAAAGCCATACGTCATGCAGTGACATCTCCCGATGGAAAATGGCTGGTATTTAATGCTGCAGGATTTTTATGGAAGAAACAGCTTCCCAACGGAACTCCCGAAAGACTTACCAATCAAACTGTTTTGGAATTCGAACCTGCATTTTCACCTGATGGGAATACTGTTGCATTTGTTACCTGGTCTGATTCAGAAAAGGGGGCTCTGATGTCGTATCAATGGAATAATAAAAAGGCCAAACCCACAAAAATAGTCTCTTCAAAAGGAATATTCAGAACCCCTTCCTTTAACCCCGACGGATCCAAAATAGTGTATCAACGCGAAGATGGAAACGGTCATCAGGGGGATACTTTTATTGGAAAACCCGGCATTTACTGGGTTAATGCAAAAGGAGGTAAAGAAAATTTTATTACTGAAAATGGAGATTTCCCTTCTTTCAACAGCAAAGGAAACCGTGTTTTTATTCAATCCGGAGGTTATTTTTTCGGTAATAACACCAAAACCCTTATAAGTGTGGATTTATCGGGCAATAATAAACGTACCCACGTTTCTGCCAGCTATGGCAATCGCATTTTACCCAGTCCCGACGAAAAATGGGTGGCTTTTATCAACCTTCATAAAATTTACCTTGCTCCCCTACCCCTTACCGGGAAAGCTGTTGAGCTGGATCCTAAATCAACCTCCGTACCGGTAACACAACTTACCCGGGATGCAGGTATCAATGTACATTGGTCTACAGATTCCAAAAAGATTCACTGGACCTTGGGCGATGAATATTTCACCAATGAAATCAAGAACCGATTCACATTTTTACCCAACTCTCCCGATAGCCTTCCGGCGATGGATACCACGGGTTTGAAAATTGGTTTAAAGCTGGCTGCCGATAAGCCCAACGGAAAAATTGCCCTGAAAGGAGCCAGAATCATCACAATGAACGGGGAAGAAGTTATTGAAAATGGTACTGTATTAATTTCAGATAACGTTATCGAAAAAATAGGAGCTAATATAGAAATACCCAAAAATACAACCATAATAGATGTATCGGGTAAAACCATCATTCCAGGTATGGTTGATGCACATGCTCACCTTGGACAGTTCAGATACGGATTAAGCCCCGAAAAGCACTGGCAGTATTATGCCAATTTGGCTTTTGGAGTTACTACAACTCACGACCCCTCCAGTAATTCAGAAATGGTATTCAGTCAATCTGAAATGGTTAAATCGGGTACTATGGTAGGCCCCCGTATTTTCAGTACGGGTATTATATTATATGGAGCAGACGGAGATTTCAAAGCAGTTGTAAATAATCTGGACGATGCACGTGCAGCGATTCGTAGAACAAAAGCCTTTGGAGCATTCTCAGTAAAAAGTTACAATCAACCCCGAAGGGAACAACGGCAACAAATTATTCAGGCAGCCCGTGAAAATGACATTTTAGTAGTTCCGGAGGGCGGCTCTACCTTTTTCCATAACATGAGTATGATTATGGATGGACATACTACCATTGAACACAATATTCCTGTAGCACCTGTTTATAAAGATGTTTTAACCCTTTGGGGAAATAGCAAAACGGCCTATACTCCTACCCTTATTGTAAATTATGCGGGTTTAAGTGGCGAATACTACTGGTATCAAACTACCAACGTTTGGGAAAATGAACTTTTGTTGAAATACACTCCCCGTTCAGTAATTGATTCGCGTTCTCGCCATCGCACAATGGTTCCTCTTGAAGAGTATAAAAATGGCCACATACTTACTTCTGAATCTGCAAAAAAGCTAAATGATGCAGGTGTAGTGGTAAATACAGGAGCCCATGGCCAAATTCAAGGCCTGGGTATGCATTGGGAAACCTGGATGATGCATCAGGGAGGCATGACACCCATGGAGTCATTGCGGGCCGCTACTTTAAATGGCGCAAAAACTCTGGGTATGGATCATCAAATAGGAAGTTTAGAAGCCGGAAAATTGGCAGATTTGGTAATTCTTGATAAAAACCCACTTGAAGATATTTCAAATACACAAACTGTAATTTATACCATGATAAACGGAAGGATTTATGATGTTTCTTCCATGAATGAAATAGGATTAACTCCCAAAACACGCACTTCTTTCTGGTGGGAACTTAATCCATACAACAATTCATTTGATTGGCACGAAGGAGGTGAAGGAATTACCGGTCCTCACTGTATCTGTGGTAAATAGCAAAATATGGATTTTGATGTATTTTGTAATATTTAGTTATATTTGGCCCTGTGGAGTCAAATAAAGTAGAGTCAAATAAAATAACGTTAATAGGTGGTGGTGGATTAGGGCGGGAGATGGCTTCGGTAATAAGAAACCAGTCCATCTTTTCTTATGAAGGTTTTTATGATGATGACCCCTTTAAAGGAGAAGGGGTAAAAGAATATTATCTGGGTACTTTGGATGAGTTGATTCAGGTTAAAGGGCATCAAGATTTTCTTATTTCCATTGGAGATCCCTCCATAAAGAGGGAAGTTCAGGAAAAACTAAAAGGAATATCTCCAAACTACCCGGTATTACTCCACCCTATGGGGCACATTGAGGAAACCTCAACCACTTTTATTGGGGAAGGGTCTATTATTTGCGCCGGAGTTAAAATTACCTGCGACGTTCATATTGGTAAGCATGTATTGTTAAACCTGAATGTTACCGTTGGTCACGATGTTGAAATTGGTGATTTCTCTTCCATAATGCCCGGGGCACATATATCAGGAAATGTTAAAATTGGTAAAGAAGTACTAATTGGATCTGGCGCGGTGGTTTTGCAGAATGTAACCATTGGAGATGGCGCCAAAATTGGGGCCGGGGCAGTAGTTACTAAAGATGTATTGGCCAATGCTACCGTAGTGGGGGTTCCTGCAAAAAAGCTTTGAATATACTTTAACGTGTATTGTTTCTACCCCACCAATAATACCTCTTGCAAAGTATTTTAAAAATATTTACTTTTCCTTGATTAAAAATTAACAAACCTAAACTATAACCTTGTTTAGAGCTTACAAATTATATTACAATACCGATTTAATTTGCAACAAGCTTTAACCATATACACTACCTAAAACTAAATACTATGAGTGAACAAAACAACAAAAGACTATTCTATGCTAGTTGTTTCGCATTGATTACAACCGCTTTCTCATTTAGCATACGCGCAGGAATTTTGCCTCAGCTGGGAGAAGAGTTCAATCTGTCGGCTGAACAACTTGGTTTCATCAACCAAATGTGGTTCCTTGGATTTCCTATCTCTATGGTGTTGGGGGGAATCTTTTATAATTTTATTGGTCCTAAAAACATCATGAAAATTGCCTTCATATCACATACTGCTGGTATTTTTCTAACCATTTATTCCGGAGGATATATTGGTCTTCTCATTTCCACTTTCCTGATAGGTGTAGGTAATGGATGTACCGAAGCAGCCTGTAATCCTATGATTGCACACAGCTACAGTGGAAAACTGATGAATACTTTATTGAACAGATTCCACATGTGGTTTCCAGGAGGTATTGTAATTGGAAGTTTGCTTTCCTATTTTATGACAGATTTGAACATGAGTTGGGAAACTCAAATTTGGATTATATTGATTCCTACAGTGATTTATGCATATCTTTTTTACGGACAGGCATTTCCTAAACCTAAAGAAGAGGAAGGCGCATCATTGTCTACTAATTTGAAAGCCATGGCTACCCCTTTATTTATTTTCATTTCCATTTGTATGACTTTGACTGCAATTTCTGAATTCGGTCCTAACCAATGGGTAAACCTTATATTATCTGAAAGTGGTGCCAAACCAATGGTTATCCTTGCAATTATTACAGGCATAATGGCCTTCGGAAGATATTTTGGTGGAGAGTTTGTTCATAAATTTGACCAAACAGGAGTTTTACTTGGATCAGCTATTGTTGCTAGTCTTGGAATATTTTTAATGAGCACAGTAACAGGTTCAATGATTTATGTAGCAGCTGTGTTATTTGCTGTTGGAATTTGTTTCTTCTGGCCCAATATGATTGGATTTACTGCTGAGAAAATTCCTGCCAGTGGAGCCATAGGTATGTCTATTGTGGGTGCTTTTGGAATGTTCTCCACATCTATATGGCAACCAATAATTGGAAGCTGGATAGACACTTCACGTGAAGTAGCTACGGCCTCTGGCCTTGAAGGTGGTGCCCTGGAACTTTTAATCGGTCAGGAAACCCTTCAAAAAATGAATCTCTTTCCTATTATCTTAATTGTGTTGTTTGCTATCCTCCTATTCTGGATGAAAAGCAAGAAAAATGCAACTCCGGCAGTAGGATAAAAATTTGAATTTTCAATAAAAAAGCCTTCACTCCTACTAAGTGAAGGCTTTTTTATTGATGAAAAAATCACTATTTTTAACTAAAACAGTATGATATAATGTTTTTTACCCGGGCCTGTTAAATAATAAAACCCAAGAAGGATAAAGCCTGGTTTCAAGAGATTTTGGAAAGAGTTGCATACAACTTATGAATATAGAGTTAATACAGGGGGATATAACAAAAATTCAAGCAGATGCCATTGTAAATGCTGCTAACACTTCCCTTCTGGGTGGTGGAGGTGTAGATGGAGCAATACACAGAAGTGGTGGCAAAGCAATACTTGAAGATTGTCTAAAAATCAGAAATAAACAGGGTGGTTGTAAAGTTGGTGAAGCCGTTATTACTACTGCCGGCAACCTTCCTGCAAAATTTGTAATTCACACCGTTGGACCTGTTTGGAATGATGGCAGTAAGGATGAGGAGAAGCTACTTTACAACGCTTATAAAAACAGCCTTTTATTAGCAGAACAAAACCAGGTAAAAACAATTGCTTTCCCCAATATTAGTACTGGTATTTATCGTTTTCCTAAGCAAAAAGCAGCTGAAATTGCCATCAAAGCAGTTAAGGACTTTTCAACCACTTCTCAATCTGTGAAAACAGTATTATTTGTTTGTTTCGACTACGAAAACTACAACACTTATAACTTACTCCTTAATTAGATAGGCTGCTTTTCTAATTCTCGTGCATCGATTAGTTTAAAAAATTCTTTTCTTGCCAAATTCAATTACTTTTGCACTTCCAATAATGAAAAAAGAGCAAAAATTCTATTTAATCAAAGTGCAGTACCTGGGTTTTCGCTACCATGGATGGGCCCCTCAGC
>JAOUKG010000184.1 GCA_029882725.1 Cyclobacteriaceae bacterium | reverse complement strand
CAATGGAAAGACTCAGCAATATTTGCTCCTGCTGTTTCTGTATTTGGGGCTTTTGAGCCTCCGAAAATTTAAGAACAGTTAAAAAAATGAGGATTAAACCTACTTGTTTCATATTCTAATCAATACTACCCACATCAATTCCAATCAAAATTCGTACCTTTGAATCTGAGCAATTTACAAAAATATTTTGTTCAATAAGTGTCTTTTTTTTGTAAAGATATTATCAATGTAAAAAAAATATGGCAATTCCAGGTTTTAACTTTTTCTCAAGAAAAATAAATTATCAGCGGTTTCACTTCGAACCACGATATTATGATCCCGTAAAAGAAGAGCTCAAGGAGCGGGAAAGGCAGATCAAACAGGAACTCAATATGAGTACTGAAGAGCGCACATATCGCAGTAATTTGCGTGGAAGTTTCAAAAGAATTCCGGTAAAACGCGATAAGGCGGGTTTTATACGATTATTGCTAGTTGTGTTTATGATAACAGGACTGGTGTTATATGTTAATTTTGGGCAAATAGCCGTTTACTTTTTGTTTATTCCTGTCTTAATTATTTACCTTATCATTAAATTTAAATTAATCTGATAATTCATGCAGGATGTAATCCGTTTATTACCGGATGCTCTGGCCAATCAGATTGCGGCAGGTGAAGTTGTACAACGCCCCGCTTCTGTGGTTAAGGAGCTAATGGAAAACAGTATTGATGCCGGTGCCGACCATATAGAACTCATTATTGGGGATTCCGGTAAATCTTTGATACGTGTAGTTGACAACGGAAAAGGGATGTCGGAAACCGATGCGCGCATGAGCTTTGAAAGACACGCTACCTCTAAAATTAGTCAGGCGGCAGATTTATTTAATATCAGGACCATGGGGTTCAGGGGAGAGGCGCTGGCTTCGATTGCGGCGGTTGCTCAGGTCGAAATGAAAACCCGGCCCCGTGATCAGGAATTAGGAATAAAAATTATTGTTGAGGCTTCGGAAGTGAAAATTCATGAACCTTGTGCCTGTGAAGAGGGATCCAGTATCAGTGTAAAAAATTTATTTTACAATGTGCCTGCCAGAAGAAATTTTCTGAAAACAGATTCGATTGAGATGAAACACATTGTCGATGAGTTTCAGCATATTGCCATGTCTTATCCGGATAAAACCTTTATTCTTTATAACGAAGACGATGAACTTTACAGGCTTTTACCGGGTAAACTCAGTCAAAGAATAATTGATGTTTTGGGTAAAATATATAAAGGACAATTGGTTGCCTGCCAATCAGAAACAGCACTTCTGAAACTTCACGGATATGTTGGAATCCCGGAGTCGAGCAAAAAGACCCGGGGTGATCAGTTCTTTTTCATTAACAATCGTTATATAAAAAGTAATTACCTCAACCACGCTATAACTACGGCCTACGAAAGTCTCATCCCTGAAAAACACACCCCATTTTACTGCCTTTTTTTTGAGATGGATCCTAAACATCTCGACATCAATGTGCATCCAACAAAAACAGAGGTGAAGTTTGATGATGAAAGAACCGTATATGCTTTGGTGCGTTCGTCGGTAAAGCAAGCCTTGGGAGCAAATAACATATACCCTGCCCTCGACTTTACAGCCGATGTAAACCTCATGACACAATTTGAGAATGAGGCTAATGGAGGGTCAAAATCACGAAGCTTTCCTGATTTTAGCAGACCTAAACCATTTAACAGAAGTGAAAACTGGGAAATGCTCTTCGATGAAAATTTAAGATCGGGCCCCACAGGTGCAGGGCACTCTTCACTTGTAGAAAGGGAAATGAATACTTCGTCGCATGACCCTGTGACGGTAGAAAGTAAATTTCACACGATAAGTGAAAAAGAAGACAATAAATCGGGGCAGGTGGTTCAGGTTTTAAATGAATACCTCATTTCTCCGGTAAAATCGGGCTTTATGCTAATCGATAAAAAAGCAGCTTTTGAACGAATTATATACGAAACCATCAAGGAGCAATCGGATAAAAATAAATCCATGACCCAAAGGTGTTTATTCCCTACCACCATTGAGTTGAACACTTCCGACTTTCAGCTGATTGAAGACATCTTGCCGGAATTAAGAAGTCTTGGATTTGAAATTGAACCTTTTGGAAAAAATAGCGTTGTAATTCATGGTATTCCTGCTGATATTGCAAATGAAAATGAAAAGGAATTGTTGGAGGGAATTATAGAACAATATAAATCCAGTAAAAACGACCTTGAATTAGCGATTAGGGAGAAATTAATCAGATCCCTGGCGAAAAGGGCTGCCCAAAATCAGAAAAAAAACATGGATACAAAGGAAATGGAGGAACTAATAAATCGTCTGTTTGTTTGTAAGAATGTAAACTATACCCCAGATGGAAAATCCACATTTAAACTTATTGATCGTACAATTATAGAGAACTTTTTTTAGATACATGTTCAACCTGACACCCACCGTAAAGAATTTACTGATCATCAATGTTGTGGTCTTCATTATGCAATCTTTCATGAAAGATCTTCATCTTTCTGAATTGCTTGCAATGTATAGGATAAACTCGATCTTTTTCGAACCTTATCAGATATTTACCTATATGTTTGCCCATGCCGATTTCTTTCATATTCTTTTCAATATGTTGTTTCTGGTTTTTTTAGGATCATCTCTGGAAATGGCTTGGGGAGGAAAAAAATTCCTGATGTTTTATATTGTTACAGGCATTGGTGCCGGTATTTTTTATGCAATTATCGGGTTGGTACAAACTTCAGGATTGCAGAGTGACTTACAGTCGTATAGGGATAACCCCTCTGTGGAAACTTTCACGATTATGGTAGATGATCATAGAAAAAAGTTATCTAAATTAAGATTTAACGATGGAAGTTCAATTTATGAGTTTCTGGAAAAATATGAGAAAAATCCAGAGGCTTTGCAATCTAAAAGTGTAGATCTTAGTCGTGAAATGGAAGAGTATCTTGTTACCAGATATCCGGGAAGGGTAATTGGAGCATCAGGTGCCATGTATGGGCTACTCATGGCTTTTGGAATGATGTTTCCGGAAAGGCAATTGATGTTGCTGTTTCCTCCAATCCCCATAAAGGCAAAATACTTTGTGCTAATTTTGGGTGGTATGGCACTTTATTCTGGTTTAAAAGGCAATCCTGCCGACCCTGTGGCGCATTTGGTGCATTTGGGTGGTATGGTGTTCGGTTTTATTATGGTCAAATTTTTTAAATAGCCATGTTTTCAAGTATAAAAAGTGATTTACATTCTCAATGGAGTAGGCCTAACGGAGGTTTACAAAGGCTAATTATTATTAATGTTGCCGTGTTCCTCATTGTGAATCTGGCACATTTATTTATTTCCAGCGAGGAGACTTATCTCTATTTTATTAAGTTTTTTGCCATGCCCACAGATTACGCGACTTTTATCACACGTCCGTGGACCTTTGTTACCTCCTTTTTTACCCACATGGGCTTTAGCCATATTTTCTGGAACATGGTGTTTTTGTATTGGTTCGGAATTATTATCAGGGAGTATTTGGGAAGCGACAGGCTTATTAATCTGTATATTTTAGGTGGTTTGATGGGAAGTGCTTTTATATTTATCCTTTTCTATACAGTACCTTCCGTTAACTACGAAATTGCCTTGGGTGCATCTGCCGGTGTATATGCCGTGATGATAGGAGCAGCGACTTTATTACCTAATTATACTTTTCACCTGTTATTCATAGGGCCTGTAAAGATCAAATATATTGCGGCATTTCATATTGTAATGGCTATTTTGGGATTGAAGGGGACCAATTATGGTGGAGAGCTTGCTCACCTGGGAGGCGCATTTATTGGTTATTTTTATATTAGAAGTTTGCAAAAAGGAACCGATTTGGGTGCCTGGATAGGTTCAACCATGGTTTTTATTAAAAGTTTTTTTGTGAAACAATCCAAAATGAAGGTTAATTATAGCAGGAAACAATCTACCAAAACCTACAGTTCCGGGACTCCTAAAACCGAAAAAAAGAAACATTCGGCGCCTACGCAAGCTGAAATAGACCGTATTCTTGACAAAATTTCCCAATCAGGGTATGAAAGTCTTTCCAAAGAGGAGAAAGAGAAACTGTTCAATGCGAGTAAAAAATAATTAATTTTTATTCCCATTCTCTGTTTTACTTCCAACCAGAGATATAGAAAAATCATTGCCAAATACATGAGCAATAGGCTTTTGAGATTCTCCACCGTATTTTTTTGAAAGTATAGGTACCATTCTTTCCATATAGAGTTTCAATTCATATACACTAATTTTTTCATCACCTGTATCTGCAGCGCCGCTTAGGGCTTCAAGCAGTGTGTAAGTAAAGACGCCATGTTGCAATACCTCAAACTCAGAGGCAAATTGCTGGGAATTTGATGAAGTAAGCATGGCAACCCCTGAACTTCGGGCCAATTGGGTTATAGCCCGTTCCCGTTCACTTTCTTTTGATTTATCCTGAAATGCTTCTACCGCTGCTCCACTATGGCAGGCATCCATGAGTATCAATTGTTTTGTCGATTTAATTCGATAAAGAAGTTGTTTTAGCTCTGTGGCCGAAATACCCTTATCTTTTAATTGTTTGGAATCTCCGTAAAGTTCAGTGATATCCGGGGGTACTAAATAATATTCATTGTTGTCTTTTTCATCTATAGTTCCGTGACCTGCATAATAAAACACAAACATATCTTCGGGATTTGATTGTGAAATTATTAATTCAAAGGCCTTTAAAATATTTTCTTTTGTAGCCTGCTCATCATACAATTCTATTTTGTTTTTTACATTTTTAAACAATCCAGTGCCGTTTTCCACAAATTTCTTTGCAAAAGAGGATGCATCGGGTTGGGCATAATTTAGATTATATTGCTCCTTTTGGTATTTATTGATTCCTACTGACAATATGTGCAGTGAGGAGGTGATTATTTCCTTTCCTATATATTCAATTTTAAGCAGGTCAGCTCTTGATTCTATGCCTTGAAAATTGACTACAACCAATTTGAAATTATTGGTTCCATTCACAAGTTCAACGTTGTATGCACGTTCGATTTGTTTAACTTCCTGAAGACTTTTTACATCCAAATCATTGACTATAAGTTTTCCGTTTTGGTAGATATTTACCTCCCTTATTCCACCACCTCCGTCAAAAATATCTACGTTTAATGGAATGGTATGAGTAGTTGTGAAAAACTTTCCTTGTTCATAGTCAAGAATTTTTTGATCCCCTATTGATATGTCATTGATATCAAATAAACCAGCCGAAGGCCTGCTTAATTTGCTGAGATCAAAAATGATTTCCCCCTCGTCTCTGAGTATATTTTCTACCCTTTTTACTTGTTGAAAGGATTTAACTAAAAGCTGTGGTCTATAAAGGATTTCAAAATACTGATCTGCCGAATAATAATCTGCGAGTTTATCTACGCCATTATTCAGATGCCATCCAAAGGAATCGGCACCCGAAGAAGAACATGAAAAATACCCTGAGGGTGCCCAACAAACCCACTCGCCCTCATTTGAAACAAAAAAATTGGAGAAAGGAACAATGGTTTCGCCCAAATTATCATACTGTTCCTGAAAAAATCGGGTGGTCTTGGTATTTGTATTTTCTTTGATGATTTTTATTGCAGCCTCCCAGGCTTTTCTTGTTTCAATAAGACTTAGTGAATCCAATTTCAAATCGCTAAAGAGGCTCATGATGTCGTCTTCTCCTTTGAAATAACTTGCCATTCCAGGTGCATATCCTGTTTCGTCAATTTTCCATAGCTTAACAGTTTGATCTTCACCACCCGAAGCCACATATTTTCCATCGGCACTGCAAGCCAACGTCCAAACTCCTCCGGTATGGCCACTAAATTCTTTTAAAAATAAACCGTTGGAATTATACATTTTCAATGAAAAATCAGAACCAACAATAATCCTTCCGTTCGGGGTTGAGATAAATGAATGAATATAGCCATCTATTGAAGGGTTGTTAGTTATTTTTTTTCCTCTGGGCAATTCAATAGAAACTAAATCTTTATTCAATTTCAGGTTTTTATTCTGTTCAGTACCTCCAATTAAGGTTGTCTGAACCGGATCCGGGGTTAATGTAAATTCATTAAAAT
>JAOUKG010000183.1 GCA_029882725.1 Cyclobacteriaceae bacterium | reverse complement strand
ACCTTCACTCCCGGATATGAAGGTAGTTACCGAAGTTTGGGAATTACAGCGAAAAGAGAGGGGAAATCGGGTATTACAGCGGCCATTATTCGTGAAAAGGGAATCAATGGAGACAGGGAAATGGCCTATGCGCTTCATATAGCCGGTTTTGATGTGAAAGACATCCACATGACCGACCTGATAAACGGAAGGGAAAATTTAGAAGACATTCAATTTTTAGTATTCCCCGGCGGATTTTCAAATTCTGATGTATTGGGTTCTTCAAAAGGATGGGCCGGAGCTTTTCAATACAATGAAAGAGCAAAAACTGCTTTGCAGAATTTCTATAAAAGAACAGACACACTAAGTCTTGGTGTTTGTAATGGTTGTCAGCTGATGGTTGGTTTAGACTTGATCATGCCCAACGACCCTGAAAAACCAGTTATGCAGCACAATGCTTCCGAAAAGTTTGAAAGCGCTTTCATTACCCTGGATATTCCTGAAAACAACAGTGTGATGCTTAAAGGCATGAAAGACACTACATTGGGTGCGTGGTTGGCACACGGTGAGGGTCGTTTTGAATTGAAGGGAGCGGAAAGTCAATACAATATAGTTGCCAAATACACGTATGCAGAATACCCTGGCAATCCCAATGGATCTGATTTCAACGCTGCAGCTATTTGTTCACAAGACGGCCGACATTTGGCCATCATGCCACATATAGAGCGTTCGTTATTTCCCTGGAACTGGCCACATTACCCTGCGGGGAAAGAAAACCACGAAGTTTCGCCATGGGTTGAAGCATTTGTGAATGCCCGGAAATGGGTTGAACGGTAGGGGCCATATTTAGTGCTATGGGTGTTTAAATGAAAGCAGAAAAAGGGGCGTATGCGATACGCCCGTACATTTGGAGCCGGAAGGGAGCTTTTTTGTGAAAGAAGGTGCTACCCGCATCGTATTTGAAGGCAAAGTAATGGTCGGTGTGGAAATTATTTATAGGGAGGGCATGCCGTTGGGGTGGTAAAGTATTTCAGAGATTTCCTTGTTCATGTCTTCGATCAAACTACCGTCTTCATTATAATTATAATCATCAATCAATGGGGAAGTAATGCCGTCATCAAAACCTTCTTTTTTTTGCAGTACATCTTCCACATTGGTTAGAACGTTGCCGTTGTAGGTATATTGCAAATCGTCTATCTGTGCTTTCATACCTGTACTTTTCGGTACGCCCCAGCGATCCAGTTCCTTGATGTTCCCGTTTTTGTCGTAAGAGGGTATCTTTTCATCATAGTTACCGGGTTCTCCTGTTCAGGTGCCGGCAATGTCAACTGCATAGAAGGCCGACTGGTACTGGCCTAACCTTTTAATCCCTATATACGTTATCTCAACAACAATCAGCATAATCTTATGGTATAACACACCCCTACAAACCTAGTGGTTCCAAAAAAAGTAAGTTTTTCACTGATTCAATCCACTTTATTTTCTATCATTAATATTTGAAACACAATCCTATCTTCCACTAAAAGATCATATCTACGCATATTTTGAATGTTTTCCATTTTAAACCGTGATAAGTTTTCCTTCTTTTTAAACCGATTGCAGTAAATATTATCTCCAATTAAAAAACAAGCATTTGTCCGAACTTTAACCAATCCCTCTGTCTTTATTCCATATTTCCTTTTTGTTTTTTGGCTATTATATACTTTTACTCTTGAAATTTGTATATCAGAAGCCTCTAAATCTAATAATAGTGAGTCCGCTATAACTAGACCATCAAAATCAAAATAAAAATTTTCAATTCACCTTAAGCCAGAAAGTTTTTCGCTATTGATTTGTGCAAAAGTTGTAGCAGAAATAAAAAAGAAAAACAAAACTAAACTGATATATTTCATTATTTCATAAAATTTTTAATATCATATGTTAATGCCCCCTTTAATCCAGACATTTCTGGATTATTTTGTGCAATCATATATCCTTGTATAGCTCTTACCACACCTCCAAGAACGTAATTCACCCATTTCCCATCCGGATCTACCCCCACCACCGGGTTATTCCCCATCCCCAAATAAGGATTGCTAAACTGCCCGGCAGGGTCAACGGCCAAGAATCTTCCCAATGCAGGGTCGTATTGTCTCGCGTGGAAGTCGTATAGGTTCAGACCGTCTTCGGTGCGGTACTCCTTGCCTTGGTAGAGGTACTGGTTGAGGAGTTGGCCCCGGAAAATTGCGAGTTGCGAGTTGCAACTTGCGATTTGCGAATCCGTCAAAACCGCCACCCATCCGCTTTCACTTTCGTGGAAAAGGATAAAACAGAGGGTATTGGGGTTTTGCTGGGGGTTCATTGAGGTGGTTTTTAGTACAATATAATGTTTTTTTTGTTTTAGTTTGTTGAAGGCGTATTCGATACGCCCGTACGATGGGTTCAAGGGTGATTTTTCCATTGAGTAATGATCGAATGTTGTGATAAAGGAAAAAAGTGGTGGTGAAGAGTTTTGATGATGGTTTTTACTCCACTAGACTCCTTCCTACCTCATCCCCCCAGCCCCCTTCTCCAATTTTCGTTCCTCAATTAGAGAAGGGGGTGACTCCCGATTGAAAGGCATCTGTTTATCTTCATTTATCACTTGGATGATTTTCTGGGTGATAAATGAATTGCGATTTTTGATTGACATGAAATGTGAAATAGGATTAACGGAAATCTTATTTCACATTTCCAAAATTCATCATCACATTTCTATGTCCAACCAGAAAATCAATTGAAAAACAAAAAGAGCTTAACAGCATAGACTGTTCAAAACCCACAAAATGAGCAGGTTCAGTCACCCCTCTCTGTTTCAAATCTTTCTTGTGATCATTTGTTTTCGAAGTACCAAAATTGATTTGAAATGGAGAGGGGGAGTCCCGATATTTTTCCAATTAAAGGTTTTTAATATTAAAAATATCGGGAGGGGGTGAGGAAATACTCATAGCCGTTACCGGTGTTGATGGCACGGCCTTCGGGTGTCCAGATGAAGGAGATGGTGTCGTTTTTTCTGTTAGAAATTGAATAAGTGCGATATGGGGCGTATGCGATACGCCTATCGAGCAATGAAGACTCTTGCATGGAAGGGAAAGGGGCGTATGCGATACGCCCGTACGGTGTATTCAAAGGTGAAGACAGGGTGAAAATCCATATTTTTTCAGGAAGTGCCTTCATATTTTCAACTCCATGGATAGTGTAATATTGGCCACAAAGGGAAAAATTTCATAAATGAAAGGATTCTGGTTGTTATCAAAGCCAGTGATCTTCACCTGATGGATACCGGCGTGCCCGGTTAAACGGAACCGTAGTGTCTTTGAAACTTGGAAAAGATAACCGGTTTGCAATAGTAGTGCCGTTCCGGTATAAAGGGAGGGCGGAGCAATGCCCCCTTCGGTTTCAAGTCTGGAAAAGGAAACATCGGTGAGCCTGTTGAAATTGATCAGCTCCCAGCGGGCTCCGATAAAATAGCCAGAAGTGCCTGGAAACACAGCCACATCCCCATTCAGGGACCAGGAAGTGGCCTCCAGTCCTGTAACATTTTCGTAATCAAACGAATAGCTTCGATTGGATACACCCCCTTTCCACTCGGCATGCCGATCAAGTATATTGAAATAGCCTTTTACATACAATTCCCCCCGAAAAGTGCCATAACTGTTCATGCCACCACCCAAGCCGATGGAAAGGATATCGGTCTGGGCAAAGGATTGAGTGAAAACAAACAGACCTGTGATCAGAAAAAATAACTTCAATACGTTCTGTAAATGGAAAGTATCCTTATAAAAGGTGAGATGCAATTTCTCATGTACGTGTTTATTTTTGCAGTATATCATATATTTTGATTGTCTGACCAAGCCTATTATCGCAGTACGATATTCATAAAGTCCATTTCAGGAGTGGGAGGGTAAGGTATTTCATAATTGAGCAGATCAATATCATCGACACTCAGTTTGTAACGGGCATTGATGTTCCAGTCAGCCATTACTTGGTTCTCTCCATATTTTAAGATACTATCCTCTAAAACAAAAATCACGTACAGGGTATCATACAACAGATGTCTTTTCAAGGTCTCATATTCTGTTTCGCGACAGCCAAAGGTTGGGTGACGGTCTGAAATAATTGTTAATTCCTCAGCACCAGAATTTATTGGTGAAAAAAATGAAGTGTTTGTAAATAATGTATCTGTACTAGAAGATGGGTTTCCATAATATATTCCGCAATTAACTGTCGAAGTTGCATTGTTTATGTAGGTTATATTTGCGGATTTATGACAGCAAGCACTTATACCTAACGTAAACAAAAGGTAATAATATTTTTTCATTTTTCTGTATTTTATTTATATCTGTAATAATCCATTTTCCTACCATAAATACTGTAATTAGACACACCCGTTTCATAATTACTCCAATCTACGCCATATCCTTTATCTGCGTCTTCGAAATACAGGGCAGCCCAGCGGTTGACTTGTGGTTTTGTCCACTCGTACCGTGTACTCTATTTTGGTATATAAATATTCATTTTAGACATTTGAAGAGTCGGAGGAAAAGGAATTATATAATTTAAATTATTCATATCCTCAAAACTCAATCTATAGCGAGCTAATATATTATAGTTTTGGCGAACTAAATCAATCCCATATTTATTGAGAGTATCAGGTGACAAATAAATAAATTGAATTGTATCTGTAGGGAGATAAAATTTAAGTAACTCATAGTTTGTCATATCTTGTGTTTGACAATGAGATTGTGCTCTCCTTCCTGGTCCAAATAACAATGAATCCCCATTGCTTAATAGAGCTAGGTTTTCATTGAAAGAAATAGAATCAACTTTTGTAATTGAAAACCCCTCTAATAAGTCAACTTTTATATCTTCCACTTTGTTATTGACTATAGTATAATTATACACCTTCCCTTTGCAACACCCACCAGCAAAAAACACTACTGACATAACAAATAACTTACAAATTATATTCATTTTTATCTATAATAATCTAAAAATCTATTGAAAAACACACCAGTTAAATCCCAAGAACCCGTTTCATAATTACTCCAATTCACCCCATATCCTTTATCTGCGTCTTCGAAATAAAGCGCAACCCAGCGATTTGCTCTAAATTCTGTCCATTCAGCACCTGATACACTGGGAATCCCTATTCCTGGCAAATAAAAGACACCAAACAACTGACTGTCATATATATGACCATACTCGTGCATATATAAAGGATCTGTAATTACTCTTTGTTTAAAATCACCAGTAATTTGATCATGTGTCCATACATTTATATAATTCCCAATACTCACTCCCATAGAATAACTCAAGTTCTCGCTCGTCAAAAAAGTGGCCCCACCAAAGTAATCCACACGGTCAACATTACCACCAAGTATTCTTAATTGGGAATAACCGTAGCCTCCCTCTGTTTGGAGCATTTCCCTGGAATGCCTGCTTATACCCTGTAAAGTCTGTCCAAAGAAATTTCTGTTAGGGTCTAAATAATAATTGCCTGCAAAAACCTTAAATGTCTGTTCTAAATGGCTCCAATCCCCACTCGCAATACCTTTTGTCAAGCCCACAACACCATTCACTGCCGTAATGGCATTGTTTACCTGTCTCAACTTGTTAATACCCCAAAGGGCTTGTTTCAATCCAGGAACACCTCCAGCTACACCTGCTGCTAATTGGCCTCCTACTGCAAGTGCAGCCCCGGTAACAGCTCCAGCCGCAAAAGCTTTCACACCATCAGCAAAATTTTCCACATCACCATTCGCCATTTGAATTCCTAAATTTGCAGAACCAAATACTGCTGCTGCTATTATCACAGGCATCCAAACAATCTTTCCATCCGGATCCACCCCCACCACCGGGTTATTCCCCATGCCAAGGTACGGATTACTAAACTGCCCCGCAGGATCCACGGCCAAAAATCTACCCAATGCCGGATCATACTGCCTTGCGTGGAAGTCGTATAGGTTCAGACCGTCTTCGGTGCGGTACTCCTTGCCTTGGTAGAGGTGTTGGTTGAGGAGTTCGCCCCGGAAAATTGCGAGTTGCGAGTTGCAACTTGCGATTTGCGAATCCGTCAAAACCGCCACCCATCCGCTTTCACTTTCGTGGAAAAGGATAAAACAGAA
>JAOUKG010000182.1 GCA_029882725.1 Cyclobacteriaceae bacterium | reverse complement strand
CACCAATTGTTACGTATTTTGTGCCTGGTGTAACGGGCAAAAACCAGCCTGAAGGTATTATTACATTAAGTATTTCGGACAGTAGGGTGCCCGATTCTGCTATAATTGCACCTTGATCTGTATCGAGTTTTAGAATTTTATTATAATTGAGTGTATTATAAATTGTTGACCCCAAAGAAGCATCGCCGTAGCTCCGCCCATTTCCACGGGCTATGAAATGTTCATCGCGTTTAACCTTTTCTTTAAGTTTCACTTCAGAATTAAAGCTGGTTTCATGCGCAATTATTCGCGGGTATAAGTTCCAATTGGCAAGTCGTACAAGCTTATTATATATGTTAAATTAGTGAATAAATCATCGTTTTCCATTAAATTAGGTAATTATTTAAAATAAACATGGAATCAGAAATATCCAATAAAATTACATTTCTGCCACATATTCATTTCTTTCGTGGTTTTGCGATTTTACTGATAGTAGGTGTCCACTCATTGATCAGTTTGCCCTGGAATCAAAACGAAATTTCAAAACTTGTATTTTATTCTATTACCAATAATGGAACTATCTTGTTTGTTTTTATTGCTGGTTATTTATTTTACTATTTAAACTCCACTCAGTTCTCATTCCGCAGGTACTTTAAGAAGAAGGTCTTATATGTTTTATCCCCCTATGTATTCTGTTCGATACCGGCTATAGTTGAAAAACTCTATTTTGATTCCGGAACCCAATGGTATATGAATGAAAAGTTTGAATTGATGCCAAATTTTATAAAAGTGCTTTATTTTTTAATTACAGGAAGGCATTTTGGGCCTTTTTGGTTTATACCTATGATATTTATTTTTTATTTAATTAGTCCTGCTTTAATCAAATTTTCAAAATGGAAATATTTTAACTACGCAGTATTGATGATCTTATTGGCAGGTTTTTTTACTGTTCAATTTGGATTTTATTCTAGTGTTCCTCTCTCATTTATACATTTTTTACCGGTTTATTTAATGGGGATGTTAATTTCAAGGTTCGACATTGTTTTTCTTTCAAATAAATTCATAAAGTTTATTCCAATTGCAGTTTTTCTATTTATTAGCACACTTGAGTTATTGGGGTATATATCCATTCAAAATGTAATTGATTTAAGAGATCAAAATTATTTAACTCTGGCATTTAATCCATCCATGGTAAAATCTGTTTTTTTATGTTTGCTGATGCTTCAAGTATTTCACTATTTTAGTAATAAAAGAAATCGTTTGTGGAAAATACTAGGTGATTATAGTTTTGGTATTTTTTTTATCCATTTATATATCATTATAATTTTTCAAAAATTAGTAATGATGAAACTTATTACTTTTACTCATTTTAATGCATTGACCTATGTAATATATATAATGGTTCTTCTCACAATTAATTTATTGTTGGTTTATTTATTTAAAAAAATATTTAAGAAAAGTAGTAGAATATTGATTGGTAGTTAATTGTTGCATCATAACCTTCAGGAAGAAACTGTTTACAGAAAATTAATCAGGCCATATGGAAGACTAATTTTTCCTTCTAAAACTATCAGGGAGTCGATTGAAAGGCGATTGTCTGTAAAGAATCTTAAAAAAATGACTTTGGGTGCTTTTGACAATGAACTTCGTGAATATTTCAGAAAATATAAAAAAATCATCAAAACCAAAATGATAAAGATTTATCATTTTGGTTTTGATGATAACCGGGCTTTTAATTTCACAATTAATTGAAACATTTCGTTAAATACTGAAAGAAATTTGATGTTATAATGCTTGTTGAGATAATTTTGATTAATTACAAGAATGATTAAAAAGGTTGAAAGAGTGGCATAGGCAGCTCCTATAACACCAAAATAGGGTATTGCTATAGCATTTAGAATGATGTTAATCACCGTGTTTCTGATTGTAAAAAACATATTGATTTTTGCCTTTCCATAAGCATCCAATAATATTCCCATTTGTTTATTAAAGGGAATAATCAAGCCGTACAGCATAGTTATTTTCAATAAGTCTGCAGATTCTGCATATTGTGTACCGGCCAAAAGATAAATGATGGGATCAGAAAATAATATGGCAAAAATCACAAGAGGTGTAACAATCATAATAATAGCTGCCACAGACACTTCGTATAGTTTTTTAAATGAATCATTTCCATCAATTTTTGATTGTTTAACGGCTTGAGGGTATAATATGTTAGCAAGTGCCATGGAGGGAAGTTCAAATAAATTGGCAATCCGCACGGCCACATTATAGCTCGCAACAGCAATGGGATTTAGGTAGATTCCAATCATCCAGGTATCTGTAGATCGCATTAGCATGGCACTTAAATTTGTTCCTAAAGTATATTTCCCATAATGGATGAGTTTCCAGCCTATAGATAGCTGAAATTTTTGTTTTAATTTGAAATACTTTCTGGTAAATATCCACATGAGTATGGCTGAAAGTATTGTTGCAATTGAATAATATACGCCTACATAATACAGGGTAAGAGGTATTTTCAGAACATAATGAATAGCCAATGGGGTCACAAAAAACAATCCCTTTGAAAAATACCCCCAGGCCGATCTTGCAAATTCCATATATCCCTTTGAAACATATTCCCCATGGAAAAAAATAACTTGAAATACAGAAATTATGAGATTCAATAAAAATAATTCAGCCATTCCAGGAGCATCCCAAAGCATTTCAATTTGATAGGATAACCCCCATAATAATAAAGCAACTGCAATATTTAGAACAAGATGAATGATAAAACTGGCAAACTGTACATCTTCAGGCTTCTCCCCGGACGTATGAATGTTCTTTATAAGTGGATTCTTAAAAAAACCATGTCTCGCTGTCTCGACCAGGGTGATGATGGTCAGAAACAACATCCAAATGCCATAACTTTCCTTATCAAGGAGCCTTACTAATAATACAAAACCAGTAATGCCAAACAACAGGATTGAGATTCGTTCTATGAGTGAATTAATTCCGGAATTTATCCAATAAGAACTGTTTTTTACCATAGGTATTTCTAAATTAGTAGAAAGAAATCACTTATTGAATTTTTGGTAAAACTCATATATAAATATAAGTGCAATTTTAGACAAAATGTCATTTTTTAGAACCTATACATATTTAATTTCTTTAGGACTAATTGTTTTTGTGTTTAGTAATTTCTTTTTTGAAAGTTCACTATCCTCAGGCAAACAATTGGCGAGGGAATTGAAATCACCGGGTCAAAATCCTGAAATAAATACTATTTCAAAAGAGGCTCCATTTCAATATAGAATTTTATTTAACCTGCTTGTTAATTCTTCATTTAAAGTGTCTGAAAAGTATGGTTTACGGTTCACCTATTTTCAGATTTATTATTTTTACTCCCTTGTTTTTTTTCTTTCTTCTCTATGCCTTTTTTATTATTTTTTAAGAACTATAGGGTTCTCACAAGTGTATTCCCTTGCCGGATCTATTTTATATTTACTTCTACCTCCAATTATTTGGGCATATCAACTACCCGTACATACACGGGAAGATATGTTGGGGTATTCAATTTTTTTTCTGGCATTAATCAATATAGTTAAAAATAGATTTTTTCCCATATTGATTTTGTCAGTTTTAGGTGTACTTGTACGTGAAACATTGTTACTGTTGCCTCTTGTTTATATTTTGTACAACGGGATTAATTTAAAGACGATACTTACTTCATTGTTTTCTTTTGGAGCTTTTTTTCTAGTCAGAGCATTCTTGGGTTTTGTTCATTATGATTTATGGCAAGGAATAAAATGGAATATGGAAAATATACATTGGGTTTTTATGTTTATTTTCATTGCTTTTCATTTTATGTGGTTTCCGTTTTTTGGTTCCTTAAAAAACACCATTCCTAAGTATAAAAATTTCAGATCCCAGTCATTGGTTATTGTTATTTTAATAGTAGGAACAACCCTTGTTTTTGGTAAGGCAAATGAGATACGATTGTTGGTATTATTGGCTCCCTGGGTAATTGTTTCTTTTTTGGATTGGGTAATTGAAAATAAACAGGTAATTAAAATTTTTCTGAATTATAGGGTTTATTTGTTTTTGTTTTTAGCTTTAATTGTTACTTATTTTATTGATGTTTCGTTTATTCATTCTACCTATAACTTACCTATCAAATTGTGGTTAATAACCGGGGTATTCTATGGGGTGTTAAGTTTTATGCTGCTAATTGTATGGATTAATAGATTAATTGGAAATGAAAGATAGTTTGGGAAGTAATAGAGTAGATCAATTGTTAAAATGGTTGCTCATCATTTTGCCTTGCCTTTTTCCTCTTTTATTCAGTTTTCCTTATAGGATCAATGTTTTTTTGGCCTGGGATGGAGCATTCAGGATTTCCCAGGGTCTTATACCCTATAAAGATTTTGGAACTCCGGTAGGTTATGCTTTTTGGTTAATTCCTTCATTGTTTTTTAAAATTTTTGGAAACAGTATTTTCACACTGATTGTGGCTCAGGTATTTATCAATTTCATTTCGAATCTTGTTTTTTATAATATTCTAAGGCTATTTAATGTTTCTTTAAAGGTTTCATTAATTGGGCTTTGGGTTTATAATTTATCGTATACATTATTTAATCCTTGGCCTTGGTATAACCACAGTGTTTTTGTTTTTGAATTGATTTCACTTTATTTTTTGTTAAGAGTTGTTTTTTATGCTGATAAAAAAATAACAAAAACAATTTTTACTTTCTTATTTATTTCTGCTTTTGTGTCGGTATTAACATTTTTATGCAAACAGGATACTGGTGCATTGTCTATAGTATTTAATTTTTTATTGATCATTTGGTTTTCCATTTTCAACAATTCCTATAAAGTCTTTTTTGTTTATCTGGGGATGTTCATTTTCTCACTAATAATTTTGATACTTCCTTTTTTGCAATATGATTTTTTGTATTGGTTCAATTTGGGGCAATACCCTCATACTTCAAGAGTTAGTGCTTTTGATTTGTTGCATGAGTTCTTTGGGGCGTCAAAATGGATCAAATTTTACTTAACGTTTGTGATCCTATTATTTTTATGGAAGCATGACTATAAGGCCTGTTTTGATTTTAAGAAACCCCAGGTTTTCTTTCTTTGGGTGTTGTTTATCTTGTTTCAGGCATCAATTATTCAGGTGACAAGTTATACACCCCTGTACGGCAATATATATTTTCACGCAATTGCCCTGACATTTTTATTCGTAAATATTGATTTAGGTTTTGAAAAAAGTAAATGGATTTTTATTTCAGGGCTGCTTCTATCAGGTATTTGGTGGTCTAATGTTTATTGGACCCGATATATTAGTCCTAGGGTAAAACCTTTACTTGTTGATTTAAAAGATTCAGATAGAATTAATAAAAACACCTATGTAATTTCGGCAGCTGATTCATTAAATGAAGTTGAGAATAGAACAGATTGGATAGTTCCTCCTTTTAAAGTGTTTTCCAAAATTAAAATACCTTTGGAAACCAGTGATGGCATTCAAAGACTGTTGGATCTTTCCAAGAACCTTAACAAGGTTCAAAAGTTAAAGGTGTTGAATTTAACAGAATTAACTCAGTTGTCTGTAATGATACCCTATGAAATAGAAACGGGTGAAGGTATACCTTTGTGGTATCATAAAGGGGTTTCAATTTTTGATAAGGAAGTTAAAGATTATTGTAATAAAATAAATAATGATTATTATGATATAATACTGTTTGAAGATATACCTAATTTAAATCAGTTTTATTCTTATGATATTCTTAATTGTGTAAAAGAAAAATATCATCTTGTTGACTCATTTTTAGCTCCAAGAGTTCCGGTTAATTCCTTCATATTTGTCTTTATAAAACAGTAATTATTTAGTATATTCGATTATGGCCCAAAGTATATAAGTCATGTTTAATCGTAATTCTATTTTTTTTCTGTTACTATTAGTTTTCACTTGTAAATCGAAAGACCCTGAGCCGGTAGAATTATTTGATATTTTCGATTGTTCTGACTGCACCTATTTAGTAACAACACAAAAAACCGATGGAGCTGTATTGAACATAAAGCCGGGGGATATTGTCTGTCTTGAAACGGGTAGATCATATGATAACACCTTTTTTACAAATATCGTGGGTACACCAACAGACCCGGTTATTGTAA
>JAOUKG010000181.1 GCA_029882725.1 Cyclobacteriaceae bacterium | reverse complement strand
CCAATATATATGGGGTAAATATGCGAGTTTATTACCACATTTGGACCCCATATAGATGTGTTTGAATTAATATTTACAACTCCTTCGATTCGTGCCCGAAACACTTTACACCTATCTTTAATCACTACATCACCAGTTATTTCTGCTCCTTCCAGGTATACATTTTTGCCAATAATCACTTTATCACCAATATTATTATAGGTGGAGATAAAATTTGACAATCGTTTTTTTAAGAAATCCAACACATTAAATAAATTCTTAACACATTTTCACACTATCAAGAAACACTGTTTTCCCAAATTTTAAATGAGTAAATAGAAAATAACTTATTTGAATAATCTTTCCCATGTTCATGATCTAAAATAAGTTTTTCTAAATGTTTATTGGAAAAAGTGAATTGTTTTGACGTATTTCCAAATAAAACCTCCTTTAACCTTTTGTTTCCTTCCTTTCGAAACCAATCTCCAATAGGAATTCCAAAACCCATTTTCTTTCTATAAACAAAAGAATTTCCATAGTACTTTCTGGCTATATTTTTTAAAATGGACTTTGGCTCGCCGTTTTGAAAAAGTTGATTGGGCTTTAATGTAAAAGCAAATTCTGCCAATTCTTTATCTAAAAAGGGTGATCGCATCTCAAGAGAAGCATACATAGATGCCCTATCGATCTTAACCAAATAATCGTTTGCTAGTCTGGTTCTATAGGAAGAAGACATTAAATTCATCACAGTGTGTTTTGAGGCTGGGCTGTATCTTTCCAAAATATCCTTATGCTCGTCATCAATTACGCCTGTAAAATCTACCTCCGGGAATAACTGTTTCAATTCAAGTACCGAGAAACCCATATTTCTATTAAGGAATTGGTACTCCGGTACTTTAGTGTAGTTTAATAGCTGACTTAACAATTTTGTTCTGTAGGAAGGGAAAACTTTACTGGCAATATCTGCTCCCTTTGAAAATACCCCAAAGTTTTTCACTTTATCGTACTTATAGGCCAAATAATAATTATGGTAGCCACCAAACAATTCGTCACCTCCATCACCTCCTAATACTACTTTTTGAGTTTTTGCAACTTCTCTGGAAATCAAGTATGAAGGAATCATGGAAGAATCGGCAAAAGGTTCCCCATATTCCAAAATAAGATCGTCCAAAATAGAATAATCAATCTTATCAATTACTATGGGGTGATGATTGGAATTGATCTTTTCCGCAACTTCGTTTGCATATACAAGTTCATCGAAATTTTTATTTTGAAACCCTACAGAGAAGGTATTTACCCTCCCGGAATATTCTTCAGCAAGTTTTGTAGCCACTAAGGAAGAGTCGATTCCTCCGCTCAACAAAACAGAAAACCCCACATCTGAAACCATTCGTTTTTTAACTGCTTTGGCTATTAATCCTTCTACATGTTCCTGTATCTCTTCACCCGAAAGGGTACAACTTTCAGTATATTGGTAAGTCCAATACTCTTTTTTAAGAACACCTTTGCGTAAATTATATTTCAAATAAGTAGCTGGGGGGACTTTTTCAACTTCCTTCCAAATAGAGGAAGTCATGGGAGTAGAAAGTTCTGAAAAGTAATACCCCAGAGAGTGATAATTAAGCGAAAGCTTTACATTTGAAATTTTAGGGAAGACTCTAATATCGGAACTAAACAGGAATTGACCCTCTTGGTTATAATAATATAAGGGCTTTTTCCCAAAGCGATCTCTGGCGAGAAATAAATTTTGAGATTCAAAGTCAAACAGGGCAAAAGCAAACATTCCATCTAATTTCTGTAGTGTTTTATCAATACCCCAATACTCAAATCCATTTAAAATCACTTCAGTATCAGAATTAGATCTAAATGTAAAATCATGATGTTCCAATTCTTTACGTAGATATTGATAGTTATAAATTTCACCATTAAAAACAATTACTGTTTTACCAGAGTGGCTAACCATAGGTTGGTTTGCTTGGTCGGAAGTGTCGATAATAGATAATCTTGTGTGCCCCAAAGACAACAAGCCATCATTGCATTCAGAATAATAATCGCCTTGGGCATCGGGACCTCTAAATCTTAGAATCTCAAGGCATTCTTGCATTTCAACTTTTGAAGGAGAAAAGGATTTTGAAGAGAAACCACCAACTATCCCGCACATAAAAACTTATGGTAAAAAAATTTCCTTAGAATATAAAAAAACAGTCTGTAATTTTTAATTTCTCCAGGCACCTGCTTAATTGCGAATAATGCCGTTTTTAATGCTTTTCCATACATTCTATTGTAAAGAAAGTTTGAACCATATTGGTGATAAATTAACGAAGGGTCTTTTTCGTAAATATAAACTTGTCCCGATATATAATTATTCAATTCTGAAGAGTCATTTTTATCCAAAGAATCTGTACCTGCATTCTCTCTTTGATTAATCAACCAACTTACTATATTTTCACTTATATATCTTTTTAAATCTACATTCTTTGACAATCCATTATTATGTTGCCTATAATAATATAGTTTATCAGGTAAATTTATTGATTTGCCTGATAGGACAATCCTTGAAGTAAGATCATAATCTTCACAACTATAATTAACAAAAAAAGACCTATATCCATTCAACTTAACCAATTCGGTGCGTTTAATAAAAACTGAAGCACCCATAAATTGATTACTTAAACTTATATTTTTTTTAATCCCATCATAGTCTAACCTATAATTGGTAGTTCTAATTAAGCTGCCTTTTCTATTTACTATAAAAGCATTCGAACCAACCATGTATAAAAAAGGATCTTCTTCAAATTTTTCAGTTATTAACTGAAATCTGTTTGTATGTGAATAGTCGTCTGCATCATGAATTGTCACTAACTCTCCCTTGCATTCTTTTAATAAATTATTGCAAGTAATTACCTTCGATTGATTGTTTTCATTTTTAGAAATTCTTATCCTATTATCGTGAAACTTTGATATTTCATAATAACTTTTATCACTACTCCCATCATCACATATCAACAACTCCCAATTGGCGTATGTCTGATCAATTATGGATTGTATTGCCTCTCCCACATACTTTTCGCAGTTGTACACGGGCATGATTACGGAAATGAGTGGGTTATTTTCCAAAATCTATTAAACTTTTGAATCGATAAATTTTAAAAGTCTCAACTAGAAAGCTTATAAAACCAAACATTTTAATGGACTTCCTTTTAAATAAAAAATAAAATTTACTCCTATATACCGGACTCCCTGACAATTTCCTGTATCTGTCAATTTGATATTTATTTAATTCATATGCCAATTCCGGCAATTTATTTTTGTGTTTTTCAATAAGAGGTTTTAACCAGATTAAAAAGCTTAAATCTGCGTAAACTTTCCTGGCAAGTACTTTCTTTTCTGTACTAGATGAAATATGAGAGGATGATACACGAAAGTAGACTTGAGATTGGTTTATATTATAAAGCCTCTTATTCTCAATTACATACTGTATCCATGTGGCTAAATCACTCGACCATGCTAAATCAAAAGAAGTAATACCATATTTATTATATAAATCTCTATGAAAAACAAATTCAGACATGGTAATGGATTTATTACGAATGCCTATTTCTCTGATGAATTCTGAATCTGACACAACCTCAGGAAGTTCTACGTGCCTGATAGTGTTGTTTTGTTCATCCACAACAATCTTATTAAATCGGAAAAGTTTTGAACTGAAGTTTTTAGCATATTTATAAAAGACCTCAACGCAGTTATCTTCTAAATAATCGTCATCACTGAATAACCAGATCCAAGGTTCTCCCTCTGTAAGGTCGATACAACGATTCCATTGGGCGACTAAATCTTCTTTCCCCAAATTGGAATTGAATTTTTTATACACATATTTTATGTTTGTCAATTCCTTTCGCACAATAACATCCAGATTATCCGGGCTATTGTCATCACCAATATATAAGGTAAAATCTTTACAAGTTTGATTATTTATAGATTGAAGGGTTTGACTAAAGAAGTCGGGTTTGAATGCAGGTATAACTATGGCCAGGCTACTCAAAATCAATAATTAAAATTCGTATAATCTTCTGCATAATACTCTTGTATCTTTGATATCAACGATTTATCAAAATCTGAATCAAAATATTTAGTATCATTCACCAATTGAATTTTTTTAATATCTACACCTGTAAGATCTACCAATCTGGCTATATCTTTTTCTAATTTTTCATACTTTCCAATAAAGTCCATATCTATTTCACCCTTACTGTTTTTTAGATAAGACGACTGCGATTTGAAATGCTCCATTTTCATTATTTCTTCTTTTGCTAACCAGGAATCAACAAATTCATTTAGTGAATTACACGGCTTTAATATCTTCTGGTATTTTAAATCAATATTTGCCTGTCGCCCTCCTAATTTCAAATAATTATATGCAGAAATCAATCTTTGAACAGGACTTCTCACAAAAGTAAATTTATATAATCCTGACAAACAAAATCTTTTCTCATACTCAAAAAGAGGAATATGTCCCAAAGAATCAATATTATAAATAGCCCCATATACTGAAACCCCTGCTGATTTCGGAATATGTATAAACATGAGACCTTTTTGTTGAAAAACTTTATAGCTTTGATCTATAATATCCTCAGATCCTGAAAAATTCATATTTCTCAGTCGGTACATAAACTGCCTTATATAAACAGGTATATTTCGCCTATAAAGCCGATTTATCTCCATTTCTATATTTTATTATTTTTGCCGGCACACCTACCGCAATAGCATATTCAGGAATATCCTTTGTAACCACTGCATTGGCTCCGATTACAGCCCCCTTTCCTATTCTTACACCTCGAGTTATTACAACCCCATGTCCAATCCATACGTCGTCTTCAATTAAAACAGGAGCCGTTTTGATTCCCTGCATGTTGATTAGCTCTATGGCACTATCTATATTATGGTCAGTGTCTCTAATAGAAACAGATTGTGCAACCAGAACATTATTACCGATTCTTATCTCTTGATTACATCCAATGACTGAATATTGGCCAATAAAACTATTCTCTCCTATGTATATTGTACCCGATCCTTGTAAAATACAATAATCATGGATAGACACATTTTTTTTACAGTATATCCTTAAATTTCCATTACCAAAATGGAAATTTCTAATAATTAAATTTTCTGGAATAAATATCTTCTCACCTTCAAAAAACTGCTGTTTCTTTATTCTTTCAATTTTATCATTTGCATGCTTTAATTTTCTGTAAAAAAATGCCAAAATCTTTCCTAACACTTTACTAAATTCCATTTATTCTCTATTAGCACTCCATCTTTTGTCAATGGTAATTTTCCTGTACCAAAATAGTCTCCTTCTTCAATATTGATATGTATAGCATTGTCAATATGGTCTATCACTTCCAAGTTCCTAAGGCAAGAAAGAGAAATTGTATAGTTACCATCATAAAAAGGTAATTTTGGAATACTGCAAACTATAAATCCCTTTTTAGAAATTTGTTTAAACGGTTGGTCACAGTGATAATTATTAAACGTAGCAATTGTATGTCCTTTTTGATTATATACCTGGATTCTAATAACAATATTTCTTAATGTCTCAGTAGACTTGTAATACAAATGTATTTCTAAATCCATTCCTGAGTAAAGACTAATTACTTTGTTTTTTGAGTTTTGATCAAAAAATTTGATATCTGTAAATTTAAAAATTTCACCGCCTATCCGATCTTCTCTTTCAGATAATAATAACTCATTTGAAGCCTTTCCATCATACAGGTATCTTTCAATAACCTTACCGATAGAATCATTAGTTTTCAAATTACCTGATTCCAAAAACAAACCTAATGAACAAAGATGACTCACACTTGCCATATTATGACTCACAAACAATACCGTCCTCCCTGCACCAGTTACGTCTTCCATTTTACCAAGGCATTTCTTTTGAAATTCGGCATCTCCTACTGCAAGTACTTCATCAATCAATAATATTTCCGGTTCTAAATGTGCCGCTACTGAAAAGGCCAACCTCACTTTCATGCCGCTACTGTAGTGCTTGATTGGCGTGTCGATAAACTTCTCTACTCCGCTGAAATCAACAATTTCATCAAACTTCTCCCGTACTTCCCTCCTGCGCATTCCCAAAATTGTTCCATTCAGAAAGATATTCT
>JAOUKG010000180.1 GCA_029882725.1 Cyclobacteriaceae bacterium | reverse complement strand
GTTTGCCAAAATATCCAAGGGCAAATTATAGGCTAAAGTTAAGTCTCTAAGCCTTATCCAGTTTATGTCTTTTTCAATAAAATCAGACTCTGCTGCAGCTCCGTAAAAAATACTTCCCTCAGAATAAGGAATTATTTCAATAGTATTCATTGTTGGATTAGCCGAATTTTCATTTCCATCTTTCAAAACCCCTGTAAATGTAACTGGAGTTTCCCTGTCGAGATTTAATGTACTCAAACCTTTCCTATACAAGTACAATTCATTTCCATTATACACATCACCACCTTTTCTTATGTCTAATAAAAAAGTAACATTAAAATTTTTGTACTTAAATGAGTTAGTCAATCCTATCATAAAATCAGGATTTCTATCTCCTATAGGGAGATAATCTCCGGTTTTAATAGGATAACCACTTGCAGGGTTAATTAAAATATCTCCGTTTGCATTTCTTTCATACGATGTTCCACCAATAGCCGTAGCAGAACCCATTCCATCTTGATGATAATCCCAATTATAATATGGATAATTATCAGGATTAAAGAAAGTATCAAAATTTTCAGGAAAAGCACTTCCTCTTGCTCCTCCATATAACCAGGTATCTGAATTATAAAACTCCTTAACCTTAGCTGGTAATTCCAAAACCTTGGACTTGGATTTTGAGAAATTCAACAATACTTCCCATTCCATATCGTTTCTTACAAAAGGAGTTGCAGAAAGTTGTACTTCCAGCCCTCTCACAGAAATACTACCTCCATTTAGCAGACCAAAAATAAAACCTGTTCCATAACTTAATCTTTGCTGTGAAACCTGATTGATTCTATCATTTGCAAAAAGGGCAAGATCCAATCCTATTCTGCTGTTCAGAAATTTCATTTCAGCTCCCAATTCATACCCTTTGGCTCTTTCGGGTTGTAAATCTTCATTTCCCCCATAATAATCGTAAGAAAAACCTCCTCCGGTTGTCGATCTGCTCGCAAGGCTCGAACGTACCTTATACGCCGAAACGTCTTTACCAACTTCCGCATAAGATGCTCTGATTTTACCAAATGTCATAACATTCTGATTTTGCAAAAAAGACAATTCCGAAAAAACAAAACTTGAAGAAAATGAAGGATAAAAATAAGACCTGTTTTTTAAAGGCAATGTAGAAGACCAGTCATTCCTTCCTGTTATAGTAAGGTAAATCAAATCGTTGTAACCAATATTCAAATTAGAAAAAGCACTTACTGAACGCTTTCTTGTTAATCCTGTTACAAATTTTCTTGAATCTAAACGCGTATTATTTAAGGTATTAAATTCTTTTAATTGAAGGTCTTCACCATACAAAGCTGTTACCAAATAGTTCTTGTCATCAAAAGCAGATCCTAATAAAAATGAAATGTCAATTTTATTGATTTTTTTCTTTACAGTTGTTAACAATTGGCCATTCAACAATTTACTGTTTTCATTATATTCTTCTATCGAACCTTTAACACCAATTCCTGAATACCCTTGTTCATGAACGTACAAATTTCCACGAGATGAGTAGATATCACCCCCTAGTCTTCCGGAAATATTCAACCATGAAAGTGCATCAAAACTTGCAGAAAGATTGGCCATGACCCTATCTGTTTTGGAAGAATTATTGTTTTTATAAACCGAATAAAATGGATTGTCTGGTTCGTTAACATCATCTGTGTATTTCTTTCTTGAACCATCGGGATTTAAATAATCAGTTATATCCATGTCTGAAGGCCAGGATAATACACTTAATAAATATCCGCTTGATCCTCTCAAAGGCTTTTTGTTTGCCGATGAAACATAATTCAGTGACGAAGTTACATCCAACTTCTCAAAAACTTTGGTTGTTGATGTAACTCGAGCAGAAAGTTTGTCATAAGTGTTATTGGGCACAATACCTGAAGTGTTATAATAGTTTAATGAAACTCTGTTTGTTGTAGTTTTATTTCCCCCCTCTATGGTTAAATTATGATTTTGGTTAGTCCCTGTTCTAAAAAAAGATTCCACATTATCATAAATTGTTACACCTTCACCGTATTTGGGACCGAAGAAAGTTAGTTCTTCCAAATCTGGATTATCATATCCAAAATTCCCCCTTCCATATACTGTTTGGGTTTGCGGATATCTGTTCACTTTTTGAAAACCAAAATTGTTGTCATAGATAATCCTTGCAGGACCGTCCTTCCCTTTTTTGGTAGTAATAATTATTGCCCCACTTGAACCGTCCTGTCCATACAATGCCGCGGCTTCAGGCCCTTTTAGAATGGATACCGATTCTATGTCATTTGGGTTAATATCTGCAGCCCTGTTTATATAATCATTGTTTCGGTTATCACCATTTGAAACTAAATTATGTGTATTGAAAACCCTGTTTTCAATAGGTAAACCATCTACAACAATAAGTGGCTGATTGTTTCCTGTTATAGAATTAATCCCTCTCAAATTTATGGATGTGGATGACCCTGGCAATCCTGATGTGGATATCATTGAGAGTCCGGCAACTCGCCCTTGAAGGGAAACCATAAAATTAGGTCTCTGTGTTTCTGCAATAGAGTTTCCACTAACCGTTTGTATTGAATAACCCAATTTTCTTTTTTCCTGTGATATTCCCAAAGCAGTTACTACTACCTCCGATAGTTGTTGTATATCTACTTCCAAAGACACATTTATAATGCTCCTGTTCGAAATAGCAACTTCCTGGGTTTTATAACCCACATAAGAAAAAACAAGAACTGACTCCTCATCGGAATATTCTATACTATACTCCCCATTTACATCAGTTATTGTTCCTGTGCTGGTGCCTTTAAGCTGGACGGTAACGCCAGGTAAAGTTCCCCCTTCAGGATCCTTAACACTTCCGGTTACGGATCTGGATTGACCTCTCGCTACAAAGCTTATCGATAAAAGCAGTAGCAATAGATAAGTAAAAGAGTGTTTCATATAATAGTGTTTTTATTTAATTACTATGAATATCAGAAAATATATTAACAAATGCCAGTTAAACGCACATAATTACGCATGTAAATTGACCGCTTGTGGGATGAAGTACACAAATATATATTTAAGCGGAACAATAAATGACTGTTAATGCGTGTTTGAACTTGTATTATGAAACAATGAATTTTCCTGCTTCAAAGTATTCAAAGGGAAAGTGGAGTATATAAAAACAGTCCGCGCTAGCACTATTTTTATTAATTATATAGTTAGTGTATCTTTCCAGACTCAACAGTATTATCTATGAAAAACTTCTACTTTCTTCTCGTACTTATTCCTCTTCTTTCCTGTAATTCAAATGAAAAAACAAGTGATTTGGAAAATAACTGGGAGCCGCTTTGGAATGGTAAGGATCTAACGGGCTGGCATTCCTATTTGGCAACTCCTTACAATTTGAAAACCGACAGTGTGGGAAATGCCATTGAACCTTTTGGTATTGATAATGACCCTTTGGAGGTTTTTAAAATTGTAGACGACAACGACGGGAAAGCAATAAGAATTTCAGGGGTTGCCTGGGGAATGATTTATACTGAAAAGGATTATCACAATTACCATTTAAAACTGAAGGTAAAATGGGGAAATGATATGCACCCACCACGTGAAAAAGGACCCCGCGATAGCGGTTTACTCTACCACGGCTTTGGAGTACCGGGGGCTACTTCCTTTTGGATGGATTCTCAGGAACTTCAAATACAAAACGGCGATTTTGGAGATTATTGGCCCACAGGCGATGTGGAAATAGATGTGCCCAGTGTACCCTATAAAGGCAATTATTTCATTTATAAAGAAGGGGCAGACTTGAGAACCTATTATTTTGCAGAAATTTTAAATACTGCCGCCGAAGATAGTCTGGCAAAAAGAAGAGTCTATAAATCTACTGATGCCGAAAAGCCCCTCGGAGAATGGAATGATGTGGAACTTATTGTTTTTGGTGATTCCAGTATCCACATTGTGAATGGAGAAATCGTTATGCGCCTGTATAATTCCCGCACTATGAAAGACAAAACACCTCTTACTTCGGGGAAAATTGTACTACAGTCGGAGGGTGCGGAGGTCTTTTACAAGGATCTGTTCTTAAAATCAATTCCGGAAATTCCTGCCGAATATAAATGAAACTAAATTATCCACTTTACGATTATGACTTTTTGAATTATCAGTTATATGTGGCATCAAAAAGTGATAGAATAAACAAAAACTTGAAAAAGAACTGGTTAATACTAACCGTTGGATTCTTTTTGGCGGCCCTCTATTTTTATTCCGAAAACCATATTCCAATGGTTCTTTATTTTGGATTTATATCCATTCTTTTTGGTGCTTTTTATCCCTATTATTTTAGATGGAAACACAAACGGCACTACAAAAAACACATTTCTGAAAATTATAAAAACAGATTTGGTCATAACCAATTGATCGATGTTGGTACAGACGAAATATTTTGTAAAGATTTTTCCAGTGAAGGAAAGATAAATATTTCTGCAATAGTAGGTGTAGATGAAACTACGGAATATTTTTTTTTAAATCTAACAACCGGCATGTCTCTTATTATTCCAAAAGACAGATTAAATAATACAGATGATCTTCGCAATGAATTAATTAAAAGGGGATTGTCGGTTTTTAACTACTCGGTGGGAAAATGGAAATAATATGACTGGTTATGGTTAATAATCACCCATCTTACTTCTATATAATCCACCATCACCATGGAAACAAAAAGTCCCAAAATACCTATGAATGGGCCCATACATATCTCCAAAAATTTAGGCAAAATAAAGAATAAGTAGTAAGTTGGTGGTTTAATCTTAACCTACAGTATGTCTGCAAAAGAACAGTTTAGTGGTAGATGGGGGCTGATACTCGCATCCCTCGGTATGGCTATCGGAGCCGGAAACCTGTGGCGTTTTCCCCGATTGGCCGGTCAATACGGAGGGACTTTCCTTATTCTTTGGTTGTTGTTTCTTATTATCTGGTCTATACCTCTCCTTTTGGCCGAGTTTTCCATAGGGAAAAGGTACAAAAAAGGGGTAATTGGCTCTTATGCAAATTTTGCCGGAAAAAGATTCGCCTGGGGTGGATGGTTTATTACCTTGTGTACATTGGGTATTGCATTTTATTATTCTGTAGTTACCGGCTGGGGTTTACGCTATTTGGTGTTAGCCCTTCAAAATGTTTGGGCAGGAATAACGGGTGGAGAACGTATAGGCGATAAATTGGTTGAAAACCCCGATTACCTCAACGACTTTTGGGTCTCTGTGTCTTATTCAAGTGTTGCCACAGTAATCCTACATATTTTTGCCGTGGCTTTTGGTGCCTATATTCTTTACAAGGGCATTCAAAAAGGACTCGAAAAAGCAAATAAAATACTCATCCCCGGATTGTTTGTGCTTCTATTTATCATCATGATTCTTTCCCTTTCCATGGAAAAAGGGTATCTCGGTCTGGAATACATGTTTGCCATAAATACCGATCATTTTTCAAATCCAAAGGTTTGGCTCGAAGCTCTTTCACAATCGGCCTGGAGTACTGGAGCAGGCTGGGGACTCATCATGACTATCTCTTCTTATTCCCGAGATAAAGAAGATGTTACTCTCAACACGTTTGTAAGTGCTTTTGGTAATAATACTGCCAGTTTACTGGCGGGTCTTGCCATTTTACCCGCAGTGTTTGCCCTTTCTTCCAATGAAATTGAGGCTGTTTCCTTTTTAGAATCAGGTAGTCAGGCATTGACATTTACCATCATTCCCAAGTTGTTTTCTGGGTTTGCACTTGGTTGGGTTTTTACTGGTGTCTTTTTTCTGGCCTTCTTCATGGCGGCATTTAGTTCTTTGTTGCCCATGATTGAACTGTTCATCAGAAACCTCACAGACCTTGGTATCACCCGTGGAGGTAGTGTGGTACGGGCAGCTATATTTTGTGTGATTTTTGGACTGCCATCGGCATGGTCATTGGACTTCTTCAGTAATCAGGATTGGGTCTGGGGTTTAGGGCTCATAATCTCCGGAATTCTTATCATGGGAGCGGTAATTAAATACGGTGTTTTTGAATTCAAAAAACAGTTCATTGATGCCGATTCTGATTTTAAAGTATCAAAATACTATTTCGGTATCTTTATTTACTTGAATATCTTTCTGGGTTTATTTTTAATTTATTGGTGGATGTCGCAGGGTTATAGTAAAACCCC
>JAOUKG010000179.1 GCA_029882725.1 Cyclobacteriaceae bacterium | reverse complement strand
TAGGATATGATTTAGGTTATGTTTCAGAGAAGGTAGTAGAGACGGTTGCCGTGAGTGCTGCTACCGCCGCGGTGGTGTCGGGTGTGAGGATGATGACAGTGGCCGCTAAGGGGGGTAAGTCTTTCGTGCAGCTTAGCTCAAAGGTAGGAATAAGTCCTGCAGGTCAGCGAGCATTTAGCTTCCAAGCTCGATTTCCTAAACTTAATTTGAACGTAAGATTAGATAGAGGATTTAGGGCTCCTTTTAAAAACACCACATCTAATTATTTAGGTGAACCATATAATGGTTTCAATACACACTTCAATATTCAGAAACCTGGATCATTTAATTATCACTTACCTTTAAATCCATTAAAATGGAAATATTACAACATTCCTTAAAAAAAGTAGACCTAGATTCACTCTCAGCTTTTCAATTGAAAGTTTGGGGTATTCTACGTTTATTATTTAAAAATCTAATAGTCGATCAGTTGTCTAGTGAAAGTGCGATTGAGAAGGGGTTGGGTATAGATGTTTTTTTGAGATTAATAAGGAGCGATTTTGTTATCTATATGTCGATCACAGAAGACTATTTTTACATCAATTCAAAATACTTTGACATTTATATATATCCCGAAATAGAAATAGATAAAATCGAACTTTTGTTAAGACAAGTTTTATTAGGAAAATATTCAATCAAATTGGGGTATGGAAGGAAAGATAAACTGGTTTATAAAGAATTGGTTTTTGGTGATAAGAGGTTAGAAGAATTTAATGATAGTCAGAAAATTGGATTTTTAACAACGAAAATTGAAAATGAAAAAAGAGTTGAAGGAGTTAAATTGATAAATGATTAGTGAGTGTTGCCGCTAGAAGGCAAGCAAGGTAAAATACATTGGTAGGTTAGACGATTTAAAGGGAATTCCAAGAAGTCAAACTCTTCTTGACGCCATCTCAACATGCACAATACACTAATTTTTGGAATCCATTATTGCGAAGTACAAAGTAATTAATATGGCAACGATAGATAGAAATGAGGCTCCTTCAAGAGATGAAGTAGAAGTCTTCTTAAAAGCTGTAGATTTTAGTTTGCCTGTAGGTTTTCTTGATTTCTTTAAAGAAACGAACGGGGCGGATATTAGTAATGATGAGGGTTATTTTCTTCTATGGCCACTGACTGATATGTTTCAATTAAATCAGGATTATAATGTGGCAGAATATGCACCAGAGTTTTTTGTCTTTGGTTCTGATGGTGGAGATACAGCCTATGCGATAGAAAAAATATCTGGAAGTATTTACGAAATGCCGTTTATAGGAATGTCAAATGAAGAAGCCATTTTTAAGAGTAAAACATTCACAGACTTTATCGAAAGTATGTAGAATTGCTCAGTTCAAGGCTGCAAGAGGTGGGACTCAAACACTAGCCAATATTTCAATTTCCACAGGTATCCAAAGAATCGGTACTGAATTCCACCACATTTTTCTGACTCAACCCATGCAAAGAGCCTATAATCTACCTAACTAACTTGGCGGTGAATAATAGGCTTGTAAGACGTCAGCAAAAAGTGAATAAAAAACTTACCCACTTTACAAGAAATGAAACGATTAAATTATTTCGACACCGTCCTGTAGGGACGGAATGTTAGTTCTCTCAATGATTTGTAAATTATTACCTATATTTAATTTAAGAAGGTTAACTAAACGAAGTCTTCTTCGACAACTACACCATCAACATCGACCGCGGCGACGTGATACAATACAAAGAATACTACCCTTTTGGCATGGAGACCAGTGAATCGTGGACACGGGCGGAAAACCTCCCTGCGAACCGTTATTTGTTTAATGGCGGAAGCGAGTGGAATTCCAAAGCCGGCATTTATGAGACCTACTACCGAGGCTACGACCCGGCCCTGGGTAGGATGACGGCCATCGATCCCATGGCATTGAAATACAGCGGTATCTCCCCCTACAACTTTGCCTTCAACAACCCCGTGAGTTTGAATGACCCTAGTGGGGCGGATCCCTATGGTGATCGCCTCGAAGGCGCAGATGATTACCTGATGTACGATTCTTATGCCCAAAACTGGGTTTCCTGGGCAGGGGAATTGAGTGATGTGTTTACGAGCATCACCCCCGGCAGTGGGAACCATTATAGCGATGAGTTTAGGGGTGCTTATGGGGATTATTTCCTAATGTCGGGAAGTGATTTTAATGTAAAATACGGCTTACCAAATGGTACTGATGTTCGTATAAAAAATGGCCAAGTGGGTTACTATGTAAAATCCACAGGCTGGTCGGGTTTTGAAGTGTATGATAAATATGGGAACATTACGCAAATGATGCACTTGACTTTGGTGAATACTTTTGTGGAGGGGGCATTGTTGGGGCAGGGAAATTGGCCACCATCAGAAGATTTAGAGGTTAGGTTTCAGGAAAGTGTTGAGAGTAATTTTCTACTTCCTTTGAGAAACAGATTTAGTATGAAGGTATTTTCAGATAAATCACTTGTAGACTTGATTTCATATGTTAATAGGTATGCAAATTTTCCATATAAAGACGATGTTTCAAAAATAGGTCCTCAATACCAAGATGGCCTGCCTGATTCGTGGTCCAACCCAGTTAATATTACTCTTAGAGGGTTTTATATTTCAATTGATACTGAATTAGTATATAAAAAACCTTTTGTTGATGGTTTTAATGGTGAGTATGATTATAATGGTGATTTTGGAGCACCTCGGTTTAATACTAGCTTCATCTCAACTGAAGGAAAAATTATTAATTTGTTTTTTCACTACCAAGTATTTGAGACTTTCTGATATGAAATTAATGACACTAATAGGATTGACTCTTTTTTATAACCTTACATATGGTCAAAATATAGTTTCAAATCACGATTTTGAAATTATATTTTCAGATAGTTGTAAAAATTCTGACGGATATATATCAAATTATTTTAAAAATAAATTGAAAAACTGGTATTTACCGTCTGTTTCAAAACCTTATATCATACAAACAAAACCTTTTCAGGATTGCTACTCAATGTATTTTGTTGAGAATGTTGGTTTATTGAATATACCAAAATCAGGAGATGTGTCAATATATGTAGGTTTCGGAAGAAATGGAGGTCAGGGTAGAAGTTATATTGCAAATGAATTAAACCAAGAAATGGACGTTGGTTCTATATATCATGTAACTCTATTTACCCGTAGTCACTATCGTAGTGGCTATAATTGCAATAATCTTAGTATTTATTTTTCAGAAGAAATGGTTTATGAAAAAACGATGGGTATACTTCAATATAAACCGCAATTAGTGTATGATAAAGTCATACTCAATACAGAATGGACAAAAATTGAATTCCTTTTTAAGCCATCAAAACCATATCAGCATATTGTAATTGGAAACTTTCACCTATCTGAAGAAAACACTTATATGGCCGTCGAGGGCAATGAAAATGAATCAGGAACCTTTGTTGAGATTGATGAGGTGTCTATTGTAATGGTGAATAGGAGAGAATATAAAGAATTACCTTTGTTAAAGGATCATTGAATCGAAAGATATACGGTTGGATATATTGTATAACCCTAAAAAGGAGAATAAAAGGGCAGAACGAGAATATAGACATGGTAACTATCATGCTTTGTACTATCCAGATATACCCTATATGGAGTACTCGTGGCGTGAATTAGCAATACGAAGATTGGAGGAGTTGAGGAAACAGAGAGCCACTTTTTATAAGAATTGATCTATAAGTAATGGTTCTAGTTTTATGGACAATGAAAGGATAAGTTAGAGTCAAGTAAAAACTGAGAACGGAGAGGTAAAAAGTGTGAAGAGTCGAAAAAAGCACCATCAGACACTTAAAGTTCATCTACTTTTTACTCAAAACCTCCTTTCTCTGGTTTAAAACGAGAGCCTCTATTCCAACCCAAAAGCCTCCAGAAAAACTCCTTCTCCAGAACACACCTTCATCATGTTGGGCTGTAAATATATCACTCATGTAAAAGGCACGGGTTGAGGTTACCGAGATAAATTTTCCTGTAGGGACGTGCACCCAACTCCCAAATTTTTCCTTAAATTACCACATGCTTTCCCCGTTAAACCGTCGAGGTCATTCTGTTTTGGGTGTTGGTGGTCCAGAATTCCTCTTTAATTTGAAATTTGCCAATTCGAACTTACAATTTACAAATAACTCTGGCAACCATGGTTGAGACTTACAATATACCCCCTGCGGCTGCGGTGTGGTAAATGAATATGCCATTGACGGTAGTTATCACATCACCCCCGGCAGTGGGAACCATTATAGCGATGAGTTTAGGGGTGCTTATGGGGATTATTTCCTGATGTCGGGAAGTGATTTTAATGTAAAATATGGCTTACCAAATGGTGCAGATGTTCGTATAAAAAATGGCCAAGTGGGTTACTATGTAAAATCCACAGGCTGGTCGGGTTTTGAGGTGTATGATAAGTATGGGGACATTACTCAAATGATGAGCTTAACTTTGGTGAATACTTTTGTGGAGGTGGGGCAGAATGGGGGGAAAGTTGATCCTTATAATTTTTATTTTTTTGGACAGGATAGGGAAGAAGAGGCCTATAATTTTATGTTAAACCAGCAGAAACTTTGGAAGAAAGAATTAATGGCTTATGGAGTAAGGGATGAGAATGGCAAAAAAGGGGTATTGGTTGTGCCTTGGTTTGAAAATGGGGAAGACTACAGCCATCCCTATGTTGATAAATATGGGGGTGTAACAAATTACACCAATCCAAAACAGGATATATACTATGATGTCCTTTTTGAAATACACACCCATCCAGGGTTTATATATCGACCTAGTGTAGAAGATTTTGAAATTGCTAAAAAGTACCTCCAAATGAATATTTCACATTTCATTTTAGGTGACCATGCGTACATGAAAACAGAAGTTTACAAAACTAGGTCCGAACAAGAGATAATTAATAATTATTATTTATTGAATGGAGAAGTTTCGTTGTTTTAAATTTATTTAAATGAAATATTTAGTAATACTATTGATATCTGGAAGTTTGTTACTGTTCGCTAACAAAGGAAGCTATAAAGATGCTTTTTACGGTGAACTAAGTAAACCATATATAATTGAGATAATAAGGGAATACATTTCTGAATTTAAAGTGGATCCCAGGGAGGAGATTGTAGAATGCCATATAACCAACACTAATGGGAAAAATATTTATATAATTAGTAAAATACGGAAGTTTTACGGCCATAATTTTGATATTCCGGAGTACTATACAATAATTGATGGGGTTTATGTCTTTATTACGGGTGGTATTTATGCTGAAATAAAGGAAAAGGACAAAACCCTTGAATTTTATACCGAATTGTTGAAGGAAAACGTTCCCGGGATAATGGACGATGTATTTGACCGGGGACGTACCATAGATTGGTTTGTGGAAGATTGCAGGGATAGCAACTTTGAACCCGTATTGAATATTGAAAAGGATCGGAATACTTCAAGATCCATGACTGGGCCTCCTTGTGGTTTTGATGTTGTTCCCCATTTTGAAAGGGACACTACGATTTATGAGATTATCAAGAGAGAACAGAAATAGACTTAAGGTTCGACAACTACACCATCAACATCGACCGCGGCGACGTGATACAATACAAAGAATACTACCCTTTTGGCATGGAGACCAGTGAATCGTGGACACGCACGGAAAACCTCCCTGCGAACCGTTATTTGTTTAATGGGGGCAGCGAGTGGAATTCCAAGGCCGGCATTTATGAGACCTACTACCGAGGCTACGACCCGGCCTTGGGCAGAATGACGGCCATCGATCCCATGGCATTGAAATACAGCGGCATCTCCCCCTACAACTTTGCCTTCAACAACCCCGTGAGTTTGAATGACCCTAGTGGGGCGGATGCAATTATAACAATTGATTGGGATGAAGTTCCAGAAGATGGGGGTTATACGATCTATTTTGGTAATTCCATAACTGATATTTCTGCTGTAGCTACCTATTATATGGATGATGGGGAACTAATTAGAAACACCTATTACGATGTAGGGGTGAATTCTTATCCATATTATGGATCAACGGGCTACTCCTATCAATTTTATGGAGAGTTGCCAACGATTACTGAAAATCTGGGAAGAATAGAGAACATTCCATCGGGCTTTTGGAATGGTTTTGGGGATGGGTTTGTAGGAGG
>JAOUKG010000178.1 GCA_029882725.1 Cyclobacteriaceae bacterium | reverse complement strand
CCACTTTTTGGTTTTCCGTTGTTCGGCATCCTGAGTAAGCACCAGACGGTCGCGTTTGTCATAGACCATAAAGACCCAACCATCTGTATCATTGTTGGGTACACGCTTTTCCACCATTCTCCTCCTGCCTGCAAAATCCGGAGCAAGTGTCCACCCAATTCCGGAATTCTGAAAATCTATTGATTTGATTAAAAATATGCCCTATTCCTATCTAAACAAAGAAATTAATAGAAAATTAACTGGACACTCGAAACCGGAACAAGGTGGGCACTATAGCCGGAATTTGCAATCATAGGGGTTCTCTGTGTATCTCCTGTAAAGTGGATAGTACGTATTCCTGTTCCTGACCAGTTTTTCAATAATTGCTTTTCTGGAAGGTAGTGAGTTATCAATGGGTTCGCTGTTATCTTTATCTGCATTGCCATTGGGTTTTTTCTTTACATTAAAATCAATGGTAGAAGCTGGGAACAGTTCTGATTCATTGTTGATACGTATATTGGGGTCACAGGGTAAGACAGTTGGTTGTGTCATTCCTTTGGCGTTTGGGTCTGTACATAACCCATAAATTGCAAGTAATTGGGTGTTGAACAGTTCCATCAGTTGGTCATAGACCACTTCGAAATGCTCCTTATTCCTGATGGCATCACATTTAATCAAGAATCCCAATCCTGTGCCAGACAAAGACACCCAACACGCATGAACAAAAGGGTACTCATCTATGAGCCTATCTTGTATGTGATGGAGCAGTACATTCTTCATATCAGATGCTTGATGCTCCTGTCGGATATCTATGTCCATGTATAGAAGATTTGTTAGTGATGACTTATCCTCTTCCCTAATACCGATACGTGAAAATGCACCGAACACGGTTACTGGTGTTTCCTTTTTCTTTTTGTTATCATAATCATCTTCAGGAAATTTCCATCCAGCATCTTTGTAACGGAACTCTTCCAAATCACCATGTTCATTTTCTATTATTATAGTATCATCATCAATATGCTGGTAGTTCCTTTGGCCATCATACTTGTCGATGTACCGCAAGAAGTACTGGTTATTCAAATTCCCAATGTAATCCAGAACATCTTCAAGAAGTACAATTTCACCCCCCTTGGTCTGGTGAAGGTTCTTGTACAAGTTAAGTAGTATCCGTCTCCTTATTTTAATCATTTTAATGAACTTTTATTCAATTCTATTAGTTTATACGTTGTTTTTAGAGAAAGTAGTACAAGACTATAACCATAGGTAATGTAAGAATTGCACCAGATATTAACGAATTGTAGCATTATAAATTTACCCAAGTAAAGTGTTGAAAATTGAAAAAATGGGTCAGGGGTATGGAATCGGGGATTTTAATATTTTAAATTAAAAATATCACTGTTAAAAGTTTAATTTAAAATAATAAAGGGGTAAGTTCTTCAATTACATTGCTGTAGATTACCCAAATTTTCTTCAGATATTTGTGAAGTTAATTCACGCTACTCCACTTTTGAAGTGGCATAATGAATTTCCTCTTTCAGATTAATCAGATTGCTGCACGCCTGCTAACGTGCTAGTTTTCTTAATTAAAATTTAAAATCATGAAAGAAGAAAAATTTAGAATTAACATTTATGTAACCGATTGCCATAGTGTAATTGAGTCGATACAACTGACCTTTTCAAATGACTTGGTTTGTTGGTACTTTGATGACCGTGACGTGGAACTTATCAGGCATGGGGGAACAAGTGACTTTTACGAAATTGAACTTGAATCTTCCAAAAGTGAAATATCGGAATGGCTTGAACAGTTCAATTGTTTTTACAACGACCCGATTTACCATTTCGTGGTAGGCAGGTTTTCGGAAGACCCAGTTGATTACCCAAGTGGTTATGAGTTGTTGCAAGAAGATGAAAAAGACCCAATGGTCGTTCAGTGTAAAAAGTTGTCTAAAGAACAGGAAGATGCCCTGTACCTTCACCACTACCAACAAATGGGCTGGATGGATGAACAGGGTCAATTAACCAAGGCTTATTACAGGTGATTTGGTTTGGTCACTGGTTTTCAGGGTTTTAAAATGAATGGTGTTTTAATATTCGTGGCCGGATCCGGCCACGATTACTTTACACCACATAATTCCAGACCCTAATTTTTCCATGACCAAAAAAATTAATCGGTGTATTTATATGTATGGAAACAATCAATTTAAAACGAACCACACACTTGAAGGCACTTCTTCAAAATTATGTAGCAGTATGCTACGAAGACAATTTGCCTTCAAGGGTTACCGATGACCTGTTGGAACAAGAATATGAACAATTAAAGGCTGAAGGAAAACTGGAAAGATTATTTGAATGTGAAATGTTGATGTGTGCTGGTTCAGAACAGAATTAACCACCCAACCCCATTCAACAAAGGTCTCGATGATTCCCAAATATCTTCCGTACCCCCTTCAGATACCTCTGGTGTTCTTCACTCACCAATTTACCCTGTTTCAATCTCTGGTTAATAGCCAATGCATTCTCAAAAATCCTGTTGTACCTGAGCATAGTAGTATAATTGTGTTCCAGAGGATTATACGAAACAAACCCCAATGGTGTTCGTAATAAAATAAGCAACATAATCTTTATCAAATGCCCTTGATATTCCTCCTTGCCGTTATCTGGTTAACCACTGGTTCTTATTATTACTTCACTTACCTCGACCAAGACCTTCAAAATAAGAACACGTTCTTCACCTTCCTAATCACAATCACACTAATACCCCCGATGTTGTTACTGGCAAAAATCACTGGTGAACTGTGACCCCTCTATGCTCTATGCTCCCACTCTATGCTGCTCTAAGCTGCCCCCAAACCCCTGTGTCCACAGCACTCCCTTGGAGGACAGAAGATTGTCGAGTGGCGATTGGCGGAGTTGCGATTGGTGAGTTGTTTGGGGTTTGGGAATATAGGTGGTGGTTACAATTCAATTGCGTAGTGCTTTTTTCCTCACCCTCATTCCCTCTCCATTTTCGTGCCTCAACGGAGAGGGATGACTCCCGATTGAAGGATATCTAAGCTTTCTTCTTTCATCGCTTTGAAGGATTTTCTGCATGGCAATTTTTAGATGGAGATTATGATAGAGATTGAGAACAGAGATATTGACGCTCAGAAAATCAAAAACAAACATCCAAAATTAACAGCACAAACCTTCAAAAACCCACAAAATAAGCAGATACAGTCACCCCTCTCTATTCAAATCAGTGAGATTGAGATTATGATTTAGATAGGGAATAAAAGATTTGAAATGGAGAGGGGAAAGTTCAATTTTACCGATAAAAATAAACACAGAAAAATTGAACGGGGGTGAGGAAAAGAACCCCACACTGCCCCCAAAACCCTGTGTCAATAGTACTCCCTTGGAGGACATTCCCTGCCATTGGGGTTGGGTGGAATCGGGGGGGGGTTGCTTGAATAACAACTGTTCAACAACTACTTTCTTTTTTATTATTCATTATAGGAATTGAATTGCCGAGTATAACATGGGCATTTAGATTTAAAAATACCCTTATTAAAAGCTTGACTATGTATCTCTTTAAGTTTCTTAAACCTTTTCTCCCTTTTTCTGTCTACATATTTTGGTTGTTTAAAATCATAAGACACAGAGTACATCATAGTAACTTCAACATTTTCACAACTATCTTCAAGTTCTATTTTTGCTGCCTCAAGTCCTAAAAAATGAAATATTAATATTCTCTCAGAAGTTGGAATTGTTATTTGATAAAAACCTTCCATATCTGTCAATCCCACTTCAATTGTATCATTGACATAAATTGACACTCCTACTAAAGTATCAAAGTCCTCAGCAATTACTCTTCCTTTAATAGTTTTCTCCTGTGCCTTTATGCTACCAATTGAAATAAATAAAACAATTATCAAAGATGACGTTTTCATTTTTTTGTTTTCGGAGGTTTATAATGGTGATTATACTTAAATTCTGCAGGTTTACTTTGTCCAAAAATTCTGTATAATATTAAATACGATGCATTTGGTGCTGCACCCTCATCCCTCTCATTTTGCATATTTTTCACATCTTGAGATAATTCAGGACTACTTTGTGTTGCACCGAGTTTTCCATCAGGATGCGTATGAAAGATTTGAACTACATTGTTTTTGTTATACTTAAAGTAGTATTTCATCGTTAATTCAGATGGAGAACCCAATGACTCGGTATTGGTATTCTTTTTATATTTTCCAATTACAATATCTGTAACTATACCATTACCTGTATAAGAATATGAAATTCCTTTCAGTTCTTTATCAAGATATTCTGAAAGGTTTAAAGTAAAAGATTTCACACCGTTTACTGTAGGTTGTCCTTCACCTCCAACTTCGATTACTTGGTCTTTGTCTTTCCAATTTTGCCCATCTTCTAAAATTCCTTTTTCAATACCTCCAATTTCTACTTTTGCATCACCATTCTTCTTGTACTTTACCTTACCTTTATTTTTCCCACGTTTATAGGTCTTTACAATTCGGTCGGGGTCATCATTTTTCTCGCCTACCTGCTTAACTTCTCCTGTCTTTTTATCAAATGTAAAATCAGTTAAACCGTCTGGGTCAATTCTTAGTATAGGGTTGTTTAAAACATATTGATACGGTGAACATCCTATTCTTCTCTCCGCCAACGGGTCAACCACATGCCACCTCCCAATCGCCCCATCATACATCCTAGCCCCATAGTCCATCCATCCTAGGTCGAGTTCGTCCTGCATTTCTTTGCCATTGTACAAATAATCGTTCTTCACACTCCCCCCTCGCTGCCACGAGTTGAACGTCAGCCCAAATGGGTAGTAATCGTCCTGCTGCACTATCTTGCTGTTCTTTGTGTGCGACACTTGGAGGTCGTCGAAGAAGACCCTGCCAACATCATTGCCGTAGCTTAAAAATATGAAAATATATCCAGATTCGGCAATGGTCAATGGGGTAAAGGTGAGGTATTCTTGTACCCCGGAAGCTGTAATGCCTGCAAAACCGCCATCAACAGGCTTAAAATCTTTATCAAACAACAAATAATTCAGGTGGGCAGAGGGTGTACCGTCGGTTTTTGAGCTTTCCCCAAATAAGGACAACCCTTGTTCTATTCCTGAGTATATGCTCCCTGATTCACCAATCCCTCCACTTATTCCGCCAAATGCTGATGCAATCATACTGGTCAATGCTGTTTGTCCACTCGAATTGCCAAAACTGTTGTAATCTATATCCGTATAGGCCCATACACCCAAATCGATCACATCGCCTTTTTGTACGGTAAGTGCCATGGTAGAAGCCAACTTGTTTGTCAAATTCAATTTCAACACATCATTCTCCCCGTCACCCATAGGATGGTCGGCAGCGTTGTAGGTATCTATGAAGGCCGGGTCTATATTCCCAAATACTTCCATCTCTGCAGTAAGATTAGCAGGTTCATACGTCGCCAAATACGTATCCGTACTAGCAGGCTTCGTGGTAAACGTCACCCTTACATTGCCCAGATGATCCTTTAAGTGGTACTGGTATTCCCAGGCCCCCAGTTCGTCCTTCACAACCCGGCCTTCTTCGTGGTTGATCAGTTGAAGGTCAATAGGACTGGCATCCAATTGTTCATAGATAAACTCACCCATATAATAGGTGGTCTTCACGGGCAAAGGAACCGGAACCGCATCCGTGGACTCCTGGTGCACCATCTGTGCCAATTTGATCCCTGCAGCATCGTAGATATATTCGATATAATTGTTTGCGTCTTTGGTCACTTTCACCGGAAGGTTCAAATGGTTGTATTCTATGTTGATTATCCCTTTGTTTTTGTCTGCGGTCAGGTTTCCGTTGGCATCGTATGTGTAATCATCGCCGGTCTTATTTCCATCTTTGAACCCAGTCAAATCATCCCCTGTATCAGTGACGGCAGCCAATTGATTACTAACACCGTTTTTATAAGTGTAGCTCATAGCATCCATAGGGGTTCCGAGTTCGTTGTTGCGTGTCAAGTTGAGGATATTTCCGTTAAGGTCGTAATTTAGGTTGGAAACATCAAATTTTTGAACCAAGGTTCCTCCGAAATCAGCATCTTTGAGTCTGTTCATAGGGTCGTAGGAGTAATTATAGTAATCACTATTCGTACCATCGGCAGAATTCCACTCCATGGAGGAGATATTGCCGTTATATAGGGATGCGTTGCCTTTTCCATTACTGTTGTTGTAA